>JAHEML010000298.1 GCA_024643705.1 Caldilineaceae bacterium
CGGCCCGATGCCTTCCTTCT
This sequence comes from Caldilineaceae bacterium, assembly GCA_024643705.1. Lineage (GTDB taxonomy): Bacteria > Chloroflexota > Anaerolineae > Caldilineales > Caldilineaceae > JACQGT01. Next base: position 21 of record JAHEML010000298.1, read on the forward strand.
CTGCTTGCAATGTGATAGGCGTGCCGTGGGTGTCGGAGCCGCTCACCATCAACACATCGTTGCCCGCCATGCGCTGATAGCGGGCGAAGATGTCGGGGGGCAGATAGGCCCCGGCGATCTGGCCGATGTGCTTTTCGCCGTTGACATAGGGCCAGGCAACACAGACGAGGATTTTGCGAGCGTTCATGGGAAAAGTCCTGGGAGAAGTTTTGTGGCAGATAGCCTTGTTCCGCTGACATACTGTGAAGCGTGAAACATGAAGCGGCACACACTCTCAAGCAGCAGGTTTCACGCAACCTTTATTGTCCAATTATAGCCGTCTGCTTGACGAAAAAGCAAAAGTACACCCCAAAGCACTGGTCAGCAAAGCGCTGTGATGCTATACTGTTCCCGTCAGATCGACCAATCCCCACATAGACCGATTTCCACATGGAATGGCAACGGGTATGGATAACCTTCAAGACTGGGTGACAGGCGGTCTCAGTACCATCGAAACCATGGCCCAGTGGCGCACGCCCTTGCTTGACTACTACTTTCTCTTTGCTGCATTTCTGGGCAACGAAGAATTTTTTCTGGTTGCGGCCCCCGCCATCTATTGGCTCTACGATAAACGGCTGGGACGCCGGCTCGTCTATTTGCTGATGTTGGGTGCTTGGAGTAACGAGGCACTGAAGAATCTCTTCCGCCTGCCCCGTCCGCCGGTTGACATTGCCCTGGTAGAAGAAATGGGCTTTGGATTGCCCAGCGGCCACGCGCAATTGGGTGTGATGCTCTGGGGCTATGCGGGCTGGACATTGCGCCGCATTGTCCGTTGGCTCCCGGCACTGGTTCTCTGGGTCATCGCCTCTCTTTCCTTTAGCCGCCTCTACTTGGGTGTGCATTACCCTGCCGATGTGGTGGCTGGGCTGGCAATCGGCGCGTTGCTCCTGGGACTTTCCTTGTGGGCCGAGCCGCGTTTGGCCGAGTGGTATGGGCGGCTTTCTTCTGGCCAGATCATGGCCTTGGCTGCTGTGTTGTCTGTTTCCGCTCTTCTCCTGATGCCCAGCGGCGGCAAGCCTTGGCCTGTGGAAATTGCTGCCACCGAAGCGGGCCTTGTCTCTGGCGTGCTGGTGGGCATCGACGCGGAAAAGCGCCGGGTGCGATTTGCGGTCGAGGGCAGTGGCAAACAAAAGATTGGCCGCTATTTGCTGGGCTTGATTTTGCTTGTGGTGGTGTGGGCTGGTCTGCGCGCCCTCTTCGGCTTGCTCGACGGCGGTTATCTTCTGCAAAGCGGCCTGCGTATTGTCCGCTATACGCTGATCGGCCTTACCGTCACCTGGTGGGTTCCCGCACTCTTTGTTCGTCTTGGCCTGGCCCACACAGAATAATTTCATTTCATCATCTCAGGAACAGAAAGTCTTATGAAAGCATTTCCCGCCATGTGGCGCACAATGAAGGTACTATACGATGAACTCTTTCTTTGGGTATGGCTGAGCGTACTCTGGTGGGTGGGCACCGTGCTTGTGGTGACTGCTGCGCCAGCAGCCGCGGGCCTGCACGCTGTTGCCAACCGCTCGGCCAACTACAAACGGGTCGATACTGGCTTCTTTTGGGATGCAGCCAAAGGCGAAATCCGGCGCAGTTGGCTGCTGGTAGGGGCAAATCTCCTCATCCTCGCCGCGGTGGCGCTCAACATCGCCTTCTATGCCAACAGCCCATCCACCTGGGGACGCTTCGTGGTGATCCTCTGGTTGTGGGTGCTGGTGCTGGTCAAGATGGGTGGCATCTATTTTCTGCCTCTCTTTTGGCAGCAGGACGATCCCAGCTTGCGTCTGCTGCTACGCAACGCCTTTATTCTGGCATTGCAGCATCCGCTTTATACATTTCTCATGCTCGTTTTTCAGATCACCCTGGTGGTTGTGAGCTTTGCCACGGTGCTGCCTATTTTTCTGCTCATGCCTGCCTCGGTGGCTGTGGCGGCCAATGTGGGTTTTGTTAAACTGTTGGAAGAAAAAGGGCTGGCCCCGCCACCACCGCCAGGAGTATAACGTGAAACTTCTCATCCTTGGCGGGACGGTCTTTCTGGGGCGGCATACAGTAGAAGCCGCTCTGAACCGGGGCCACGAAGTGACCCTATTCAACCGTGGGCAGCACAACCCGGAACTTTTTCCGCAGGTGGAAAAGCTGCGGGGTGATCGCAACGGCGACCTTTCGGCGTTGAAGGGGCAGCGCTGGGATGCGGTGATCGATCCCAGTGGCTACGTGCCTCGTCTTGTGGCAGATTCAGCCAAACTTCTGGCCGATGCTGTGGAACATTACACCTTTGTCTCCTCGCTCTCGGCCTATGCCGACTTTGCCGAACCAAACCAGAACGAAGATGCGCCCCTGGCAACCATGGACGACCCCACGGTTGAGGAGGTCACCGGCGAAACATACGGTCCGCTCAAGGTGTTGTGCGAGCAGGCCGCCCAGGTAGCCATGCCCGGACGGGTGGCTGTCATTCGACCGGGGCTGATTGTCGGCCCCCACGACCCGACGGATCGCTTCACCTATTGGCCGGTACGGGTGGCGAAGGGTGGGCATATCCTGGCTCCTGCACCCGCAGAATATCCGGTGGAATTTACAGATGTGCGGGATTTGGCCGAGTGGATGGTGGGGCTGGCCGAAAAGCGTGTAGCGGGTGTCTTCAATGCCAGTGGGCCGGACGAACGAGCGACCCTGGGCGGGTTACTCGAAAGCTGTCGCGCGGTTGGCGGCAACGGCGGGGAACTTGTTTGGGTGGACGAGGAGTTTTTGCAAACCAACGAAATCCAGCCCTGGAGCCAACTGCCTCTGTGGATCGGCAACGGGCCGGAGTACGCTGGCTTTTCCCGTTATGATTGCAGCCGGGCCATCGCCACCGGGTTGACCTTCCGTCCTGTGGCCGAAACTGTCGCTGCCACCCTGGACTGGGCAGCAACGCGGCCCGTGGATCATCAATGGCGGGCCGGGTTGACGCCGGAACGGGAAGAAGAATTATTGGAACTATGGAGTGGTGGCTGAACACCACAAAGACAGAAAGAAAGCAGTCTTGCTTTTCTTCGTGCCTTCGTGTCTTCGTGGTTGAATTTCGAGGTGAGCAATGGCGATTCTTGCAGAGTATCACAAGCCCAGTTCGGTGGCGGAAGCCGTGCAATTGTTGCGACGCACAGATGTAACGCTGCGCCCGTTGGCAGGCGGCTCCCAATTGGTGGGCGCGTTGGAAACCCGCGCTGCCAGCTATGTGGACGGCGTTGTCGATCTGGCCGGGTTGGGGTTGAATCGCATCGAAGTCGCGGATGATCATCTGCATCTCGGCGCGACCGCAGCCCTCTCTGATGTAATCAGCCACGCTGTGGCAAGGGAACTGGCCGGGGGAATCCTGCGCCGCACCGCCCGCTACGAAGGGCCGGTCAATTTACGAAACGCGGCAACCGTGGGTGGGGTGGTGGCTTCTGCCGAAATGGACAGCGAATTTTACGCCGCACTCCTGGCCCTGGATGCATCGATCATCACCAGCGACGGCGAACGGGAAACCGTTACACCCCTGGCCGAATTTGTTCTCCCATCATCCTATCACCTCATCACGGCTGTCATCGTCCCCATCCAGACGCTCCATTCCGGCCACGCGCGCATCGCCCGTACCCCATCGGATCGCTGCATAGTGGCCGCGGTGGCTGTTATGAGCAACGATGTTGTGGGGGAAGGGGTGGAACGGGTCGCTCTTTGCGGCGTGGGGGATCGGCCGCTGCTGGCGGGCAGTCCACTCCATCCGCCGGATAACTGGAAGGGCAGTGCCGAGTACCGGCGCGAGATGGCAGCGATTGTTCAGCAACGTGCGCTGACAGAGGCCCGCAGAGGATAGCATACACGGATAGAAGGGAACACAGATCAGTCAATCCGTGTTTCCTTCTATCCGTGTACACAAACTATTTCCCAAGGCAGACCTAGTGGTAGGTATCCACAAACCAGTCGATCAGCCGCCGGGCGATGCTGGGTGGCGGGGGTAATCCAGGCAGGGCGTCCGGCGCAAACCAACCCGCCTCGGCAATTTCCGCTTCTTCCAGCGCAAAATCACCCCCCGCGTACTCCGCAGTAAAACCCAACATCAGCGAATTGGGAAAGGGCCAGGGCTGGCTGGCGATATATTTCACATTCCGGATCGCGATCCCCACCTCTTCCATCACTTCTCGGTGAGCGCACTCTTCCAGCGATTCCCCCGGCTCGACAAAACCCGCCAAAATGCTATAGCGTCCCTGAGGAAAACGGTGATTGCGGGCCAACAGCAGGCGTGGCCCCTCTTGCGTATGGCGCACAATCGCGATGATAATCGCCGGTGAGAGCCGGGGAAAGTTGGTTAAACCACAAGCAGGGCACTTCTTGGCCCGCTCGGTGGGCTGGCTCTCCACCGGCGTGCCACAACGCCCGCAAAACTGGTGGGTGCGATCCCAATCCACAATCTGCACGGCCCGCCCAGCTATCTGAAACAACGGATCGGGGAGTCGGCCATAGAGTTGGCGCAACCCTTCGGCAGAGATGCCATGGGGCAGGGGCGCTCTGCCATCTGCTTCTGCCGCATAGCACAGGACGGGTGCTTGACCGTCTAGCGTCAGGCTACCCAGATAGTTGCGACGCAGTAGGGGCAGTTCCATGTTGTCGGGCGCGGTAGATTGCAAGACCGTGGCACCATCGCCATTGGCCCGCACCAGCAGGTTGTTTTCCTGAAAGACAAACCAATAGGCTGGGGTATTGGCGTCCGCGGGCGGCGTCACCGCGCTGTGAAAGGTGTAGCCGGTAGGGGTGGTCATCACTGCCTTCTTTCGTTTGCACGGATGGAAAGGAACCTGGATTCGATCTGCCCTGTCTGCGCGAATCTGCGTCCCTTTTCTATGAATGTTTGCTGAATCGATATTGTACTCCTGGGGGCGGGAATGCTCAACTTTGCTTCGTCAACGGGAGAAAAGGATGGTAAAATAGTCGGCAATGAACAGTATGAATGAGAGAAGAGGATGTGATGACAATACAACGAACCCTGGATGACACAAATCTAAGCGCCCTCGAACGGCAAGCCCTAACCGACCTGCGTACCCGCCTCTTTGCAGAATTGGATTTTGTGGTTGAAATTGTCCTTTTTGGCTCCGCGGCTCGCGGCACAGCCGACGCCGAATCCGACTTGGATCTGCTGGTGCTGACGAAATTCGTTCTTTCCTATCAGCAACGCCATCAGATAACGACCATACTCACCGACATCAACGACCGGTACGAAACGAATTTCAGCTCGCTTGTTGTTGACCTGATTGAGTGGGAGGAAGGTGTAATGGCAATTCTCCCGATCAAACGGGAAATTGCACGGGATGGAATGCCGATATGACCGATGAAGAGAGACGGGAAATAGCTGCCAAACGTTTTTGGGAGATGGCTGAAGATAGTCTGGAATCTGCCCGACGCGAATATGCGCACGAATCATTCGTCTTTGCCTTCAATCGTATTTACTACGCAGCGTTCTATGCCGTTAGTGCAATTTTGATGCAAGATGGCCGATATTTCACAAAGCATGCCGCAGTACGATCTACGTTTCATAAAGACCTGATTCGTTCATGAATTCTGTTGCCGGAGCACGGAGCCTTTTTCGACCGCGCTTTTGAGAATCGGCAACAGGGAGATTACTGGCCCTTCTTTATTTTTGCTCCGGAGGATGTCGAGCGGGAGATTGAG
>JAHEML010000299.1 GCA_024643705.1 Caldilineaceae bacterium
GCACCGGTCAAGCGCATGGGCGCGATGCATGTGCCAATTCCATTCTCGCCCTCGCTAGAGGACCAGACTGTGCCCGATGCGGCGAAGGTGATGGACATGGCGAAGATGCTGTGTGGGAGGAACTGAGATGGCTAAAGAAGTCATAATGCCCGCATTGGGCATGGCCCAGGAAACCGGCACGCTGCTGCGCTGGCTGGTAGAAGAAGGTGCGACCGTCAAAGCGGGTGAGCCGCTGATGGAAGTCGCCACCGACAAGGTTGACATGACGGTTGACGCGTCTGTGTCGGGGACACTGGCCGGAATCACCGCCAGCGAAGGCGAAGACATCCCTGTTGGTCAGGTCATCGCATACATCCTGGCCGCGGGGGAGAGTGTGCCCAGCCCTGCCAAAGCCAAACCGGCCCCGGCAGAGCCGACGAAATCAGACCGTTCCGAAGCCCCAGCGTCAGACAGCGGTGGAGCGGTTGGCGTCACTGCCAGCCCGGTGGCCGCACGCATGGCCGCAGAACATGGTATCGATCTGGCTGCCATTCCCGCCAAAGGTGGGCGCATTGGCAAGGAAGATGTGGCCGCCTACCTGGAGAGCCAGAAATCCGCCGCTGCCGCGGGCAAAGTGCTGGCCTCGCCCAAAGCCCGCCGCCTTGCCGACGAAAAGGGTGTCGATCTGGCCGCGATTGTCGGCAGTGGGCCAGACGGCGCGGTGCTGGCCGGGGATGTGGAAGGCTGGCAACCTGCACCGGTCGTCCAGTCGCAGCCAACGCCGTTTGCAGCAGCCGAGGCCGGCGAAGTCATCCCGGTCTCTCGTGGTTGGCAGGTGATGGCCCAGCGTTTGACCGAGAGTTGGACCACTGTCCCCCACTTCTATCTGGTGCGGGATGTAGACGCGGGCGCGTTGCAGGCATGGCGCACCCAGGCTATGGCCCGCTCGGATGTGAAGATCACCGTCAGCGATCTGCTGGTGAAGGTGACGGCTGTTGCCCTGGCCCGCCATCCCAGAGTCAACGCCAGTTGGATTAAAGGACAGATTATCGCCAACCCGTCGGTCAATTTAGGGCTGGCCGTGGCTGTGGACGATGGGCTGCTGGTTCCCGTGTTGCACGGCGCGCACGGGCTGGGACTGCGGGAGATCGCGTCTCAGCGAGCCGGGTTGGTCGAACGAGCTCAGACGGGAAAATTGACGCTGGATGATCTGAGCGGCGGCACATTCACCATCAGCAATTTGGGGATGTTTGGCGTGGATGCCTTCAACGCGATTGTCAACCCGCCCCAGGCCGCCATTCTGGCTGTGGGCAAGATCACCGATCGGGTGGTGGCCGTCAACGGTCAGCCCGCAGTGCGCCCCATGCTGACACTGACACTCTCCTGCGATCACCGGGTGGTGGACGGGGCACGCGGCGCGCTCTTCCTGGACGAGTTGGCTGGGCTGATCGAAGATCCTCTGCGGGCGTTGGAGTAGAATGGAACGCAGACGACGCGGATTGAGCAGATAAAGCAGATTTGACTGCTCTGATACAAAACGTGAGGCCGAGGTCGTTATCCGCGTGAATCAGCCCTTTCAGTCTTATTAGTGTTCTATTCTTTCCGAAGGAATCATCATGCAACTTGGCTATTCTCTCTGGGCGATGCCCGATGTGCCGATTGATACGTCTCTGCCCCATCTGGCTGGCTTGGGCTATGATGCGGTAGAAATTGTGGTACTGCCCCGCTGGTCCACGGCATTGACAAGGATGGATGCGGCTGAACGAAAGCGTATTCCGACACTTTTGCAGCGTCACGGCCTGACCCTCTCTGCCGTCAACTATTACACGGCCCTGCTAGAACCCGACCCGACAATCTGGGCCGGTCATCTGGCCGCCATCAAAGAGACTATCGACCTGGCCGCGGAATGGACGCAGGGAGACGAGCCGCCCGTCGTTGTCAGCGGCGTGGGCGGCAAGCCCGGCGAACTACCCGAGCGAATGGATGAACTGGTGGCGCGCGCTGGTGCTATTGCCAGCCATGCGGCCAGCCGGGGCGTGGTCGTCGCGCTGGAACCCCATATCGGCGCAGCGATTGAGACGCCAGACCTGATGGCCGAAGTTATCCAGCAGATCGACTCACCTTCCATTCGGGTCAATTTCGATATCAGCCATTTCAATGTGATGGGTATCCCGATTGAAGAGTCGGTGGCAAAGATGTTGCCCTACAGCCCCCATACCCATATCAAAGACGAGCGGGGGCGCACCCCAGATTATGAATATGTGGTCCCCGGCGAAGGTGAATTCGATTTTGTGGCCTATCTGAAGGCAATGCAGGCGGGCGGCTACACTGGCGTTGTCTCTGTGGAGATTAGCTTTATGGTGCAGCGCCGGGAAGGGTACGATCCCCTGGAAACCGCGGCTACTTCGTATGCTGTGGTGGCAGCGGCATTTGACAAAGCAGGTATCAGCAGACGGAAGGGAGCGAGTTGATGGCAGCAACTACACAACGGCAGCGGGCCATAAAGCGGCTTCAGATGGACGGCATCGAGCAGGCGCTCTTTGCCAATCCCCTCAGCGTGCGCTGGCTCACCGGGATCGACGTGCCGGGTGGCTCCGCTGAAAATCCCTCGTTGCTCTGGTACGACGAAGGCGAGTTTACCCTGCTGGTAGAAAATGGTTTTGCCGCCCAGGCCGCCTCGTTTGGCGCTCAAAAAGGCTGCCACGTGCGGGACTATCTGGGCTACACCATTCAACAGCCCATCGACAAGCCCGGCAAACTGGCACGCCTGCTGGCAGAAGTGGCCGAGGGTGGGTTGGACGAAACTGATGTCATCGGCATCGAAACCCAGAGCCTTTCGCTGAATTTGTGGTGGGCCGTGCGTCGTTTGCTGCCTGGCGGCTACGATCTCACCCCCATCGACGGCTGGCTGGAACCCCTGCGCGCGGTGAAAACCCCCGAAGAGATCGCCATCATTCGCGAAGGTTTCCGGCTGACAGACATTGGTCACGTGGCTGGGCGTGCGGCTGTGCAGGCAGGCGCGCGGGAGATCGACGTGTGGACTGCTGTGCAGAGCGCTGTGGAGCAGGCCGCGGGCAAGCGGATGCAGTTGGGCAACGATTGCATCGTGGGCCATCGCCCTACCAACAACATCGGCGGCCCGCCTGCCGACATCACCATCCGGCCCGACGACTCGTTTATTCTGGACTTGAGCGTCATCCACAAGGGTTATTGGACCGACAGTTGCGCCACCTATTATGCTGGCACGCCCACAGCCCAGCAGGTGACACTGCACACCTTTGTCGAGGAGGCTTTGGCCTATGCCATTTCGTTGATCAAACCCGGCACTGTGGCGAAGGAGATCGACGAGAAGGTGCGGGGCTTTATGGCAAAGGGTGGCTATAAAGTCTATCCCCACCACACGGGCCACGGTATTGGGTTGACCGGCCACGAAGCCGCCCGGATTGTCCCCTACAACGACGAGGTGCTCGAAGCAGGCATGGTAATTATGCTGGAGCCGGGCATCTACTTCCCCGGCGTCACCAGTGTTCGCCTGGAAGATGGACTGCTGGTGACGGAGACGGGCGCGGAAATATTGAGTGGGCACGACAAGAGGTTACCGTAAATACGACGACAGACGAACGAACCGCGGCCTGATTCATCATCCGTCTATCGCCGGTGGTCTGTCGTTGGTCATCAATCACATTGAGAACTATCCACACAGCGAAGGAAAAATCGCATGGGAAATAATGTCAGTTTTGATCTATCGGGCAAAGTTGTTATCGTCACCGGCGCGGGGCGGGGCATTGGCAAATCCATCGCCGAAGCCTGTGCCCAGTACGGCGCCGATGTGGCCCTGGGTAGCCGCACGGTGGCCGAGTGCGAAGCCACCGCAGCCGATTGCCGCAAGCTAGGGGTGAAGGCTGTGGCCTTTCCATTGGATGTATCCAAGGTGGCGAGTATCAACACCTTTGTGCAAGCGGTACTGGATGAATTTGGACGTATCGATGTGTTGGTGAGCAATGCAGGCTACAACTCGCCCAAACCAGCCCTGGACTACACCGAGGAGGAGTTCGATTATATTTCCAACGTGAATTTCAAGGGAGCGTTTTTCATCGCCACGGGCGTGGCACGTTCCATGATTGAGCGGGGCATCGAGGGCAGCATTATTACGATCAGCTCCCAAGCTGGTGTGGTGGGCGGCCCCCTGCGCGCCATTTATGCCTCGGCCAAAGGCGCGGTGGGCAACATGACCCGATCCCTGGCCGCGGAATGGGCGCTGAACAAAATCACCGTCAACGCGGTGGCTCCTACCTTCACCCGCACGCCACTGCTGGAAGAAGCGGTGAAAAACCCCGCCTTTGCCAAAAATCTGGAAAAAGTACCCATGGGCCGTATCGCCGAGCCGGAAGAAATTGCCGGCGCAGTCGTCTATCTGGCGTCGCCCGCGGCCCGGATGGTGACTGGGCAGGTGCTGGCGGTGGATGGTGGGTTTACGGCGGTATAAAAGTGTTGCGTCGTGCGTAGGGAGTGGCGTTTGAGATGTGTTGGATGAATACTCGTAGTTGCGCGGGGGAAGAATCGTACCGACTCTACTACTTTCACAGCCAAAATCGTAGAGAGATCGTCACATCCTACGAAACACGCATTACGCATTGGAAATCAGATTCTCTCATAGAAAGGTCTACTCCCCATGTCCCCCAAACTGCGCGCTGCTGTGATTGGCTGTGGTGGCATTGCCAACAATCACATATTGGGCTATTTGAACTCTGGACGCTACGAAATTGTCGCGTTGGCCGATGTGAATCCCGCAGCTATGGCCGAGAAGAATCAGCGCCACGGCATCACCCCCAACCACTACACTGATGCCCGGCAGATGTTGGAACAGGAAAAACCGGACGTGATTTCCATCTGTGTCTGGCATGGGGGGCATGCCCCCTGGACAATCGCCGCGGCAGCCTATGGGCCAAAGGCTATCTTGTGCGAAAAGCCCATGGCCGACACTCTGGGCAACGCCGAGCAGATGCTTATCGCCTGCCAGCGCAACGGGGTGAAGCTGGCGATTGCTCACCAACGTCGCTTTCTGCCCGCCTATACATTGGCAAAAGAGTTGATCGCCGAGGGCGCGATTGGGGACGTGCATCTGATCCAGAGCTTTGGCGGCGCGGGGCTGCCCAACTATAGCTCCCATCAGACCGACATGTACCGCTATCTACTTGGTGACCCAGAATGCTCCTGGGTGATGGGCAATATCGAGCGCAAGACCGATCAGTACGAACGCAACACCCGCATCGAAGATGCCGCCATGGCTGTCTTCCAATTTGCCAGCGGCCCGCGTGCCTTGATTTTGAGCGATCTCATCCCCAATTACTACCAGGGTGCGCTCATCTTCGGCACAGCCGGGATGATCAATATGACTACCGAAGACCTGCAACTGATGAATGCCAGCACGGGCGGCCAATGGCAGCGCCACGCACCCGATGGTAAATTCTTCAAGGTGGCCGAGGGCAATCGATTCGAGTGGTTGGAAGGGGGCGCGGCCCAGGCCGACGAGCTGGCCGATTGGGTAGAGGGCAAGACCGATACCCACCGGGGCCGGGGTGAAAGCGGCTTCAAAGCCCTGCAGATGATCCACGCTGTTTACGAATCGGCGCGGATGCACGAAAAGGTGGTGATGCCTGTGCAAACCCGGCTCAATCCGCTTGATCTGATGGTGGAATCGGGCCATTTGACACCTATTCGCCCAGGCCGCTATGATATCCGG
>JAHEML010000300.1 GCA_024643705.1 Caldilineaceae bacterium
TTTTGGTGTTAGCCGGGTGGTGCTGGCCCGTGAACTCTCGCTGGACGACATCCGCGCCATTCGCGGCCAGACCGACTGCGAACTGGAGATGTTCGTCCACGGCGCGCTCTGTGTTTCCTATTCGGGCCAATGCTTTTCATCCGAAGCCTGGGGCGGGCGCAGCGCCAACCGGGGACAGTGCGCCCAGGCTTGCCGCCTGCCCTACGAGATGATCGTAGACGGAACCCTGCGGCCCTTGGGCGATGCCCGCTACCTGCTCTCGCCGGGTGACTTATACGCCCTGCAGCAGATGCCGGAAATCGTGGGGTTGGGCGTCAGTGCACTTAAGATCGAAGGGCGCTACAAAGATGCAGATTACGTGGCTCTGACCACCAGCGCCTATCGCCAGGCAGTGGATGAAGCCTGGGCTGGGCTGCCCCTGGGCATCACCCCGCAAGAGGAATTGCGCCTGGAACAGGTCTATTCCCGCGGTCTTGCCCCCCATTTTGTCAGCGGAACCAACCACCAGACGGTCGTCAACGGGCGTGCACCTCGCCATCGGGGGGTGTTGATGGGCCGGGTGACACGCCTGCTCGACCAAGGAATTGTGCTTGCGCCGGAGCCATCTACGGTCAGCGCACCGCTCAAACCGGGGGATGGAGTTGTCTTCGACGCGGCGGATTGGCGCAGCCCCCAGCAACGGGAAGAAGGCGGGCGTGTCTACGAAATTGTGGCACGCAGCCAGGGTGAGGTGGACGTGCGTTTTGGCAACGGCGCAATCGACTTTAGCCGCATCCGCGTGGGCGATCTGCTCTGGCGCAGCCATGATCCCGAAACGGACAAAGCAGCAAAGCCATTTCTCCAGGCAGCAGCCCCCCTGCACAAACAGCCGGTAGATGTTGCGGTGACAGCCCGCGTCGGCGCGCCGCTGGAAATCCACTGGAGCCTGGCCGCTCGCCCGGAGGTGACAGCCACTGTCCATTCTGCCGATCCCTTGTCTACCGCCCAAAATCGGGGACTGAATGGTGATTTTCTGCGCGAGCAGCTTGGACGATTGGGCAACACGGCCTACGTGCTGGCATCACTGACCGTCGATGTGGAAGGCGCGCCCTTTGCCCCGGCATCTCTCCTCAACCAGCTACGCCGAGACGCAGTAGAGAAGCTCGCCGCCTTGCAAAGCCGCCCACCCAGGGGGCTAGTGAACGATCCCCAGGCGATTTTGTCCAACGATCAACACAGATTGACACAGATTGACACAGGTGATGGACTCAGCACGATTCCCATCATCCCATCATCGCTACATCTTCTCGTGCGCACCCCAGAGCAGCTGACAGCCGCTATCACCGCACACCCGGCCAGCATCACACTGGACTATTTGGACCTCTACGGTCTGCGCCCCGCGGTGGAGCAGGTGCAAGCCGCTGGGATCGCTGTGCGGGTGGCCTCGCCCCGTATCCTCAAGCCCAACGAGCAAGGCCTCATCAACTTTTTACGTCGGCTAAACACGCCGGTGCTGGTGCGGTCGGCGGGTCTGCTGGCCGCACTGCTGGATGGGGAACACCCACCCCTTTCCGGCGATTTCAGCCTGAACGCAGCTAACGAACTGAGTGCCCGCCTTTTTCTGGAAATGGGTCTGGAACGCTTGACCCCCACCCACGACTTGAACGCAGCCCAGGTAGAGAATTTGGCCCGACTCCTCGGCCCGGATAAGCTGGAGGTCATCGCCTATCAACACCTGCCCGTCTTTCATACCGAGCACTGCGTCTTTGCCCGTTTTCTCTCCACAGGCACGAGCTACAAAGATTGCGGCCACCCCTGCGAGCATCATCGTGTGGCGTTGCGTGACGAACGGGGGCGGGAGCATCCAGTGATGGCGGATGTGGGCTGCCGCAACACAGTTTTCGGGGCAGAGGCACAAGAGGCCAGCCATTTTCTCGACGGCTGGCTGGCCGCGGGCATCCGACACTATCGGCTGGAATTTGTGCATGAGACTGGGGAGGATGTGGCGCGGATTTCCCAGGCCTTTGCCGCGACCCTGGCCGGGGAACGCACGAGCAGCCAACTCAGCCGCACACTGGCCGGTGTGGTTGGTGCAGGCACCACCGAAGGCAGCCTCTTTGTGCCGCCCAATTTCCTGGAAATCCCCCTGGCTGTGGCGTAAAAACAGGTGGCGTAAAACAGAATGTACATGGAGCGGATATTCAACACAAAGACGAGGAGGCGCAAAGAGGAATTCCTCCCTTGCGCCCCTGTGTCTTTGCGTCAATCAATACCCCTACTGTAGCCACCCGTCCAACCACGCAAACGCTTCGGCCTGCATCTCCAGGTCGAACTTGTGGCCGCCGGGATAGAACGAGCAGCGGTAGCTATCCGCCGCGCCTGCTTTGACGTAGACTTGGCTCAAAATGAGGTCTGCCCGCTCCATCTCCGGCATGGTAAAAAGTGCGTCTTCCCGGTTGTTGAGGACGAGGGTGGGCAAGGGAACCCGCAACCCCAGAATCTCTGGATAGTCCAGATCGTTGGGCAGCAGAGGTGTGTAGCACATCCACGTGTGGGTGTGGCATTTGTGCAGCAGATAATCCCGCCAGGTGGTCATCATCCCCACACAGACAGCGGCCCGAATACGTTCGTCGGCCCCAGCCAGATGTACGGTGCGCAGCCCTCCGCCGGACAATCCCCCGCATCCCACCCGCGTTGCGTCCACATCGGGACGGGCGCAGAGAACATCCAGGGCAGCCACGTCCTCGGCCAGAAAGACGCCGGGCCAGGTTGTCCCCGCCGAGAAGAGGGACTTTGCCAGCAGATGCTCGTGGTTTCCGGCCCAGCGGTTGTAGGCTTCGATGTTGGCCGGGTTTTCCGGATCGTCGTCGGTAAGCCCGGCGCGCAAGAAGTCCGGCATGTCGGCCAACCGCACCCGCCGGCTGGCAAAGGCGAAGGCATCGTGGATGAGGACGATGTAGCCCCGTTTGGCAATCTCGTTGGCCCAGGCGTGGCCGCCGTAGTAGCGCTGCTGGTGGTCGGCCATCATGGGGTGCTGGTCGTGGTCTGTGCGGGTGATCTTGCGTTTGCCAAAATATTTGTTGCCCCCGTGATCGTGTAACGCGATCATTCCAGGCAGTGGGCCGGTTGCGCCCACCGGCTTGAGCAAAATGGCTTCGGTGCGCGGGCCATAGGCAAGTTGCCAGGAAAGCTCCTCCACATGCAGCCCATCAAATTCGTATTGGCTGTGGACAGTCACATCCCAGGGATTACCGGTGTCGGGCGAGGCCACCCGTTCCCGAAAACGGGCGCGGGCGGCAGCGCGCCAGGCGTCCAAATCGGCCCACTCGTCCCGGCGTAAGGAGAAGGTGGGCGGATCATCGCCAATAAGGCTGGCGGCCCAAGAGCCATACGCGCCGATCATGCTGGGGGTGGTGACTGGGAGTGCTGTCGTCTTGTCAAAGTCTATTGTCATCTCTTCTCTCCAAATTGATGTTGTCCAGTTTGACTTCTGGCATAGCAGGAGTATAGTCAATGATCGCGGATTGCGCGAATGGCTAGCATTTGTCAGAAAGGGTGAGGCTGGGTCCTATGGCGGTTGAGCATGTTGAATCAGGTAATCACGAACAGGAAGAGAACGGACACGCCAAGGGATCAGGCGGAAAATATCTTGCCTTGTTGGCCTTGGGCGCACTGGGCGTCGTCTATGGCGACATCGGAACCAGCCCGCTGTATGCCTTCCGGGAATCCTTCCACGAGGGCTACGGGCTGGAAGTCAGCCCAGACAATATCAAAGGCATTCTTTCCCTCATCTTTTGGGCGTTGACCATCGTCATCTCGATCAAGTACATTGTCTTTGTCATGCGGGCCGACAACCGGGGCGAAGGCGGCATTCTGGCCCTGACCGCGCTCATCTTTCCGCCGGGTGGCCCCCAGCGCTACAACAGGCGCTATCTCCTCATTTTGCTGGGGTTGTTCGGCACAGCCCTGCTCTACGGCGACGGGATGATCACCCCGGCCATTTCTGTCCTCTCCGCGGTGGAGGGGCTAGAGGTAGCAACCCCCTTCTTTCAACCCTATATCATCCCCATTACCATTGTGATTCTGATCGGGCTTTTTCTCTTTCAAAGCCAGGGCACAGAGCGGGTGGGCAAAATCTTTGGCCCGCTCACATTGGTCTGGTTTTTGGTGCTGGCTCTGCTCGGTCTGCGCTGGATTGTGCGCGAGCCGTCGATTCTGGTGGCGGTCAATCCGCTGCTTGGCATCGAGTTTTTCATCCGCAATGGCACAGCGGGCTTTTTGGTGATGGGGTCGGTCTTTCTCGTAGTAACAGGCGGCGAAGCCCTCTATGCGGACATGGGCCACTTTGGCAGCGCACCCATCCGTTTGGCCTGGTTTACCGTAGCCCTGCCCGCACTGCTCCTCAACTATTTTGGCCAGGGCGCGCTGCTGTTGGTGAACCCGGAAGCGGTAGAAAATCCCTTCTACCGCATGACCCCGGAATGGGCGCTCTATCCAGTGGTGGTGATCGCCACATTGGCCGCGGTCATCGCGTCACAGGCGCTGATCACCGGCGCTTTCTCGCTGACTATGCAGGCTGTCCAGTTGGGCTACCTGCCGCGCGTTGCCATCCGCCACACCTCGGCGCATGAGCGGGGGCAGGTCTACATCCCAGCCATCAATTGGGTGCTGATGATGGCCTGCCTCGCCCTGGTGCTGGCCTTTGGATCATCCACCAACCTGGCGGCAGCCTATGGTGTGGCGGTGACAACCACCATGGTGATTACAACTCTGCTGCTCTTTGTGGTGCAGCGGGAACGCTGGGGCTGGCCGCTGGGCGTTGCATTGGGGATGACCAGCTTCTTCCTGGTTGTCGATCTGGCTTTTTGGGGAGCCAATCTATCCAAAATCCCCGCGGGCGGCTGGTTTCCTCTGGCGATCGGAGCGGTTGTTTTTATTCTGATGACTACCTGGAAACGGGGGCGAGAGATTCTGGCCGAGCGGCTGCGCGCAGGGACCATCCCCTTTACCGAATTCATCGAGCAGGTCTACGCCGAAGAGCCGGTGCGGGTGCAGGGGACGGCTGTCTTTATGTCCGGGAATCCCGGTGCTACGCCCCCCGCGCTGCTGCACAATTGGCGACACAACCATGTGCTCCACTCCCGGGTGATCCTGCTCTCTGTTCACACAGAAGAACAGCCCCGGGTTCCCCGCGCCGAAAAAGTAGCCGTAACAGACCTGGGCGACGGTTTCTACCAGGTGATGCTCTCGTTTGGCTTTATGGAAAACCCCAACGTACCCCGGGGGCTACGCATGGCTCGGCATAAGGGGCTGGAGCTTCAGATGAGCGAAGTCAGCTATTTTCTGGGGCGGGAGCGGCTCTTTGCCACCAACCGGCCCGGTATGGCGATCTGGCGGGAGAAGCTCTTTGCTATGATGAGTCGCAACTCGATCAGCGCCACCGATTTCTTTAGTTTGCCGCCTAATCATGTGGTGGAGATGGGCGCGCTGGTGGAGTTGTAAGCCCGCCCATGGTGCGCCAGCCATCCTATTATTCGTCCGGCCACAGGGTTTCGCCCTGGGCCACTTCGTAGAGCGCAGCGCCTTGTCGTCGACCATTCGCCATCCCCGTATCTGCGGTGGATGGGTCGGCCACGGCGTTGCGCTGCATGAAGTCCTCGTCGAAGACAATGCCGCTGCCCGGCGAATCACCCAGGACGATCCAGCCGTCTTCGATGCGGGTGT
>JAHEML010000301.1 GCA_024643705.1 Caldilineaceae bacterium
GCCGGGATTGCACTCAGGGGAAAGGGCAAATAACGCTCGAAATTGTCGGGTGCGCCCCCAAAAAGGATGGCAAATGGCCCCACCTCGTCCACACCGAGCAGATCCAGGGCCACCATGCCGGAAGCCTGCGCGATCTCCTGATCGGATTGATCCAGCAGCGAGACACCAACCCGCACTTGCTCCAACGGTTGAGGGCTGGCGTTTTTTACTTCGCCCAGCACCCACAGCCCGCCAATGGTCGTTTCGCTAAAGTGTACGTTTTGGATCGTGATGGGGAGTGGTGTTGGGGTGGGGGTGGCGTTGGCTAGATTCTCTTCCTCGTCTTCGGGCAATGGAATCACCAACTGCTGACCAATCTGGAGGGTGCGCGGGTCGAGAATGCCGTTGGCATCTTGCACGGCTGCCACGGTAACCCCATACTCCTGGGCCACACCCAGGAGGCTGTCTCCCGGCTTGATGGTGTAGAGGATGGGGGTTGGCGTCACCGTTGCGGTGGCGGTCGGTTCGGGTGTGTAGGGTGCCGGCGTGGCGGTGGGTGGCACAGTGACCAACGCGACGATCTCAACTGTCGGCGTTGGTTCTGGTGTGGGCGTTGGGGCCAGGGTGATCACCTGCCCGCAGGCGGCCAACAACAGAACCATGGAGAATGAGATCAAGAGTTGCCAGTGGCGACGAATTAGAAACACGGATGGTTTCCCAAGAATTGCCCAAGGAATGCAGGGATCGGCACAAGATTTTCTGGACGAGTATACCACACGAATGAGATGAAAATGTAATGAAGTGGGTTGGCAGCATCTCATCAGATGGCATTTGTCGGCACGAGCCTGGCGAAAAATCTTGATTGTCATCCGGGGTCAAACGTGTTACATTGGTTTTGCCCTCGAAAGATAGTTACCCCATTGTCTCTATCGTCAAATTTATCAGGAGAAACCCCATGGCAAGCAATAGAGGTCTTGCGTATGTTCGGCCAGGTGTTGTCGAAGTGCGCTCCATCGACTACCCCAAATTGGCTCTTGGTTCACGCAACTGTGAACATGGCGTAATTTTGAAGATCATTTCCACCAATATTTGCGGATCGGATCAGCACATGGTGCGGGGCCGGACGACTGCGCCCGAGGGCCTTGTGCTGGGCCACGAGATCACCGGCCAGGTGATCGAGGCTGGGCGAGACGTGGAGTATATTCGTGTGGGTGACATCGTGTCGGTTCCCTTTAACATTGCCTGTGGCCGATGTCGCAACTGCAAAGAGGGCAAAACCGGCATCTGCCTGAATGTGAACCCGGCCCGGCCCGGCGCTGCCTATGGCTATGTGGATATGGGTGGCTGGGTTGGCGGTCAGGCCGAGTATGTCATGGTCCCCTATGCTGATTTCAACCTGCTCAGATTCCCTGATCCCGACCAGGCCATGGAGAAGATTCGGGACTTGACTCTGTTGTCCGACATCTTCCCCACGGGTTTCCACGGCGCTGTCTCGGCTGGCGTGGGGCCGGGAGCCACTGTCTATGTGGCTGGTGCGGGGCCGGTGGGGCTGGCCTGCGCCCATTCGTGCCAGTTGCTCGGCGCGGCCGTTGTGATTGTGGGCGACATGATCCCCGAACGGCTGGCCCAGGCCGCCAGCTTTGGCTGCGAAACCATCGATCTGCGTCAGGATGCCTCCATCGAGGATCAATTGGAGGCAATTTTGGGTGTGCGCGAGGTCGATTTTTCGGTGGACTGTGTGGGCTTCGAAGCTCGAGGCCACGGCCACGCCCATGTCCACGAGCAGCCAGCCACGGTGCTGAACACCGTCATGGGGATCACCCGTGCCGGCGGCGGGATCGGCATCCCCGGCCTCTATGTGACGGGCGATCCCGGCGGCATCGACGACAATGCCAAGATCGGCATGTTGGGGATTCGCATTGGCCTGGGCTGGGCCAAGTCTCATCATTTCGTCACAGGCCAGTGCCCTGTCATGCGCTACCACCGGCAGTTGATGATGGCGATCTTGTATGATAAGGTGCAGATCGCCAAGGCTGTCAATGTCCAGGTGATTTCTCTGGACGATGGCCCTCAGGGATACCACGATTTTGATAAGGGCGCGGCGACCAAATATGTCATCGATCCCCATGGGATGATCCCTGCGTAGCCAGCGGACCAAGCCAAGAGCCGACCGGAATCTATCCGGTCGGCTCTGCGCGCTGGCTAGGTTGAGCGCAACCGGAGTGACGAGATGGATCGAGCAGGCAAAAACGATGAACAGCTACTCCATCTGGTGCTGGAAGCCTATGGGCTGGCTGGCACACGGTGCCAACTGCTGCAAAGTTTGTGGAACCACGTGTACAAGGTAGAAACGCACGACGGGGCGTGTTACAGTCTACGCATCTGTGCCCCAGAGTTTACACAGCAGCGCTGGATGGAGGACGAGCTTGCTTTTTTGGATTTCGCGGCTCGTGTGGGCACGATCTCTGCACCCCAGCCCATGCCCAATCGGCGCGGCACCCTGTTAACCGAGATTCCCACAGCCGATAGGACACGGCTAGCCTGCCTCTTTCGCTGGGTCGAGGGCGAGCGTTCCTCCCGCCATTTGACGACCGATCTGCTCCATCAATGCGGAAAGATCACCGCCCATTTGCACGAAATCGGGCGCTCCTTTCCCTTCCCCGCCGAGACAAACGACTTTCGCAAGGGCTACCGCTATGATCAAGTGCTGGCTCGCTCCCACCGGGACTGGATCGGGGAACACAGCGCCGAGATCGGCTCGGAGAACGAAGCTCTATTGCATCGGGCAATCGACTTTGTGGTGGCGGAGATGGACAAGGTGGGGCAGAACCCCCAGAATTACGGAATCATCCATTCCGACCTCCATTTTGGCAACTTTTTGGTGCACAACGGCGCGGTGAGCGTGATCGATTTTGACCAGCTGGGCCGGGGCCACTACTCTTTTGACATTGCCGTTTTGCTGACAGAACTGTATGATGATCCCGACACCCAGCCCGCATTCTGGCAGGCTTTCAAAGAGGGCTACCGCACAATCGCCCCCCTCCCCTTCGACGACGACGCAGAATTGAATCCTTTTCTGGCCGCGGGTGGGCTGGCTTTTCTGGATTGGGTCTACAACGCGCCCAACCCCCAGGTGCGGGAGGAAAAAATGAAGTGGGTTCCGGGTGTCTACGATTCCATCCGGGCGCAGATTGGGTGAACTGATCACAGTGCGAGGAATTTGCATGAACCAAAACGAGCTGTTGGCGCTTTGGCGGCGCGAGGAACGGGAACCCATGGCAGGCTGGGACTTTTCGTATCTGGCTGGGCGTATGGTCCAGGACGAACTGCCGTGGGACTACATCGCGCGGGCTATGCAGTTGATGGCTAACGCACAATCGGCCCTGGATATGGACACGGGCGGTGGCGAGCGCCTGCTGGATATGCGCGCCCGGTGGCCTGCCCGGATGGTGGCAACGGAAGAATATCCACCCAATCTGGCTCTGGCAACCGAGCGGCTGGCCCCCCTGGGCGTAGAGGTGCGGGACGTTCGCATCACCGACGAAGACCCCTTGCCCTTCGACGACGCCGACTTCGATCTGGTTCTCAACCGTCATTCCGCCTTCAATGCTGCGGAAGTTGCCCGCATTCTTGCCCCCGGCGGCACATTCCTCACCCAGCAGGTCCACGGCATGTGGAGTTGGGATTTGATGGCCTACTTTGATGCCAAACCCCAGTGGCCCAATGCAACCCCAGAGCAGTATGTACCCCGGTTACAGGGGGCTGGTCTGGAGATTGTGGATGTGCAGCAGTGGGATGGAACCTTTGGCTTCACCGATGTGGGCGCGGTTGTCTACTATTTGAAGGCTGTGCCCTGGGAGGTGCCCAACTTCTCGGTGGAGACTCACCAAGATGGGCTTTTCGCTTTGCAGGAACGGTTGGAAATGACGGGCGATCTTTCCTTTTACGCGGGCTACTATACAATCGAAGCCTGCAAGCCGGTGGGGTGATCTGGATGATGCAGCAAGTGACTGTGGCTGAACAAAAACAAGGTACATGGCATGGCGGCCAGCTCCACGAAATCTACCGTGACCCGCCCCACGGGGATTTTCCCAACGGCGACTACCGCCTGTGGATCGGCACGGCAACCATCGAGCGTTCCGCGGCGTACAGCTACTTTCCCGCTGCCGAGAGGCTGCATATCCTTCTCTCCGGGGGCGGGCTGGCTCTGTATTTTAGCGAACCGGACGAGAGCATAACCCTG
This sequence comes from Caldilineaceae bacterium, assembly GCA_024643705.1. Lineage (GTDB taxonomy): Bacteria > Chloroflexota > Anaerolineae > Caldilineales > Caldilineaceae > JACQGT01. Next base: position 4,223 of record JAHEML010000301.1, read on the forward strand.
GCAACCGGCGAAAGCTTCATCTTTTCCGGCGAGCGGCCGCTCCGCGTCAATCTGCTGGGCGCGCCGGTTTTCGCTTTCAATTTGGTCTATCGCTCCGGCCTTGCCAGTGGGGCTGAATTTGTGTCACTGGATGCCACGCCCAGCTCTGTCCCCGGTCAAACAATCGCCGGCGCGCCGCAAACCCAGATTATCTATGTGGTTTCGGGTTCAGTCGTTGTCCAGGTGGCAGATGGGCAGCATCTTCTGGCCCAGGGAGAGACGCTGATCTGGCAGGAAGACGGTTCAGATTCCCAGCAGGTGCGCTGGTGGAGCCATAACACCGCCGCGGTCGTTGTGAGCGCTTTCGTCTCCGATCCCCAGCCCGCGACTCCTCCTCTGCCCGACTATCCGACTGTTTCCAACTATCCGACTGTTTCCGAATAGCGCAAAAGTGTGGCGGTTGCTTGGTCCAGGGTGGCAAAATCGCCCTGGCCCACCGCGGCGCAGATGGCCGCGCCCACGGCTGCTTCTTCGGCCAGCGCGGGGATATGCAGGGGCATAGCGAACCGATCCGCCAGAATTTCGGCCAGCAGACGGTTGCGGCGCACGCCGTTGCCCGCCCCCACCAAAGGCGAGCGCGGGCCGATCAGCGGCGACATCTGCTCCCCAAAGCGAAAGAAGCCCTGGGCCATACCCTCCAGCAGCGCCCGGGCAAAATGGCCGGGTGTAAAGTTGTGAGCCGATAGACCCCGAAAACTGGCACGCAGCGTGGGGTCCACCCGGCTGCCGCTGAAGAAGGGATCGCAGCGCAGGCCATCGCTGCCCGCCGCGACAGAGGCCGCCAACCCGGTCATACGCTCATACAGGTCGTCGCTGTCGGGCTGATCGTATAGCTGTTCGCCCACCTGACGAAAAAAGTTGAGAAGATAGGCATAGGAGCGCCCGCCAAACAGCCCGCCGCCAATGAGCAGGTAGTGGCCGCCGGGAAAGGGGCGATTCTCTAAACCGGGGACAAAGTGAAACGCATCGGTGCGGGCCGATATCTGCCCGCCTGTACCCACGTTGAGCAGCAGGCTGGTGGCCGGGTTTGGCACACTGCCGATAAAGCTGGCCTGGTTGTCGCCCAGGGCAATGCCCACGGGGATACCTTTGGGCAGGCCTGTGGCTGCGGCCACATCTGCCCCCAGCCCCCCCGCAGCCTGCCCCGCCACCCCCACCGGCGGAAATATCTCGGCGGGCAATCCCAGCCGTTCGATCAGCGCCCAGTCCCAGGCGTTTGCCACAATGTCGAAGATGCCAGCGCTGCCCGCCAGGGTTGGATCGCTGCGGGGCGGCGCACCCGTGAGAAAGGTGACAACCGCATCGGGGATGAAGCAAGCTGTCGACGGCCTGGCGGGCAGTTGGCCCTGTTGCTGGAGCCAAAAGAGGGACGCGCCCATAAAACCCGCGGCGGGCAGACAGCCCATGGGCCGAAAGGCTTCTACGCCACCGGCCAGGGCGA
>JAHEML010000302.1 GCA_024643705.1 Caldilineaceae bacterium
AAAGGCAGTGCGACCATACGGGATGCGCCATTTTCCACAAGAAAGTTAATCCCCGCAGGGATGGTCGGCTCGTTGCCAGCGAGATACGCAACCAATACCCGGCAGTAGTCGCTGGCGACGCCAAGACGACCAACGATCCGATCCAATGGCGCGTTGGCCGCTGGGTCTGGCGTGGCCTGGGCCATCAACAGCAGAGCCGCCTGCTTGCGCTCCATACCCAGGCTGGGGTCCACAGCCCGCACCCGTTCCAGGGCAATGGTGCTCAGCAGTCGGTGATCACCGAAACTACGGCCAACCACAAAGCGTACATGGGGATGCTCGACCTCTTGGGCAGCGATCTCGCCAGACAACTCGTTTTGCAAGGGATCGTCGAGCAGCAAACAGGGTTGGATGAATAAGCGATCTCCCCCGCACTTATGCATTTTTCAATCGCTTCGGCCAGGGTTGGGTGGGACTTGTCGAGAAAGCCCACCTCTACAACCGAGGCTGCCCGGATTGTGCGCAGGCGCTCGGTCAGGCGCACCAGTGCCGCGCCGCTGGCATTTTCCATGCTACCGTAATTCACCAGCACAATCCCGTTCACACAACTTGCCCTCCCCCGCCAGCCTAAAGTCGATTTTTGTCACATCCTGCTACCATCCAGCATAACTGCTCAGGCCAAGATGGTTTATTGACACGAAGTCCACGAATTGTATCCGAACTATTTCGTGAAATTTGTGCCATTTGTGTCAAAGGCTGCACAGTTACCATCCGACCTCAATTATAGGGCAAATGCTGGAAACCGATGAAACGCCCCAAATCACCTCTTTGCCGAGGGCTGCTTTACTTGTCTCGTGAAAAAAGAGCGATCCATCTTCACACAGCGATCCCCCGCGAGAGATTGTCAAATTGGGCCTCTCGTACTACAATCGAGGATAGACTTTATCGTTCCAACTCGTTCCAACTTGTTCCGACTCGTTCCGAATCCCTACCCACCAGCCCACTTCGAGGAAGCCCGTGACCAACTTACAGACGGTACTATCCATTTTGCAACAGGGCGGCGTCGTGCCTGTCGTCCGCTTGCCCAGCCTGGAACAGGCAGTACCATTGGTGCGGGCGCTGCTGGCCGGGGGCATCACCGCCATCGAACCCACCATGACATCCCCCGGCGCGCTGGGTGTGTTACCCACTTTGCTGACCGAAGTACCCGCCTTTGGCACAGGCGAAGCCGTGTTGGGCATGGGCAGCGTGACCAGCCCAGAGCAGGCCGCCGCAGCCATCGACGCGGGCGCACATTTTATCGTCTCGCCAGCTCTCGATCTGCCCACCATCGCCCACTGTGTGGCCCGCGGTGTGCCCGTGATGCCAGGCGCGCTCACCCCGTCGGAGATTCAAACGGCGTGGAAAGCAGGCGCGTCGGTGGTGAAGGTCTTCCCCGCGCGTCTTTTTGGCCCCAGCTATTTCAAAGATGTGCTTGCTCCCCTGCCCCATCTGCGTCTCATGCCCACCGGCGGCGTGGACCTGTCGAACGCGGCCGATTTTGTCAAGGCGGGTGCAGTGGCCGTAGGTGTAGGCAGCGCATTGGTCGACAAAAAACTGATCGACGCGGGGGATTGGGCGGAGATCACCCGCCGGGCAGCAGAGTATGTCCAAACCGTACACACAGCGCGAGGAAAATAATGGCTGATTACGACGTTCTCACAATCGGTGAAACAATGCTGCGCTTTACGCCTCCCGGCGTCCAGCGTATCGACCAAGCCCCCTACTTCGAGCTGGAAGTGGGCGGGACAGAGTCCAACACGTCAGTTGGTTTGGCACGGCTGGGGATGAATGTGGCGTGGCTTTCTCGCCTGCCCGCCAACCCCCTGGGGCGGCGGATTGCCCGCACTTTGGCTGGGCAAGGCGTGGACACATCGCACATTGTCTGGTCGGCCAACGACCGGCTGGGCCTCTATTTTGTCGAATTTGGCGACGGCCCCCGGCCCACCCAAGTCACCTACGATCGGGCTGATTCGGCCATGAGCCGCATGCAACCGGACGAGCTGCCGGCCGAACTGTTCGAGCCAGGCCGCGCCCGCCATCTGCACCTGACAGGCATCACGGTTGCTATCAGCGAGAGTGCGGCGGCCACCGCCCGGCGCGCCGTGGAACTGGCAAAGGCCGCCGGCATGACATTCAGCTTTGATGTGAACTACCGTGCCAAACTCTGGTCACCCGAGCAGGCCCGGGCTGGCTGCCACGAATTCGCCGCGGCCGCCGACATCTTCTTCACACCCATTCGAGACGCCGAATCGATCTATGGGGTGAGTGGTGACCCGGATAGCGCCCTGGCCCAGTTGCAGGCGATCTACCCCCAGGCAACCATTATCCTCACCCTGGGCGCAGAAGGGGCCATCGGCGCAGCACCAGGCCGGCCAGCCATCAGCCAGTCGGTCTTTCCTGCGGGCACGGTTGGGCGCATCGGCGGGGGCGATGCCTTTACCGCGGGCGTACTCTACGGCTATCTCACCGATACCGTAGCCGAGAGTCGCCTGGCCACGGCTTTGCGCTGGGGCGCGGCCGCGGCTGCCTTCAAATACACCATCCCCGGCGACATGCCTCTGTTTGAAAAAGAAGAGGTCGAGGCGCTACTGCACAGCGGAAACCAGGCACCCCAGGTGAGGAGGTAGAAATTGCGCCTTGTGGGCGAGGGGTCAGTAGCCCATTGGCACGACTGATCCACAGCCCACAAGACGCAACTCGCAACTTCCATGGCCCAAGAGACCCACTATCAAGTTCTTGGCATTCAACGCCGCGCCTCTATCGATGTGATCGAAGCTGCCTACCAACGGCTGAAGCGGCTGCATCAGGGCGAATATATCCCCGTGTTGCCAGGGGTAGAGATGCAGGAGTCGCCAGAGCAAGCCCACTGGCGGCGCATCCAGCTTGCCTACGACATTCTAAGCAGCCCGGTTCACCGCCCCATCTACGACGACAAACTATGGGAAGCAGCCCGTCACGCACCCTTGGTCAACACGCGTGACGACGCCAAAAAGCTACTCAACCCTAATGGGGCCTGGTTGTCGGCGCAGAAGCGGGCCGATGGGTTCGTGATCTTTCGTGTGGGCTGGTCGGCAGACTTTAGTGAAACCCAGGCCACCCTGGAGCAACAAATTCCTGGCGAGGATCGGGTTTACAGCCCGGAGACGGGCCAGTGGCGGGTGGTGGATCGCTACGACGACCTGCTGGCCGAACTCTTTGATAACTTCGAGCGGGCCGATCAACCACCGCCAGCCGAGATGCCCCGTCCCATCTATCAGCGTCAGGAATTCACCCCGACTATTCGACGCACCTGGGAGCCGTGGACTGGTTGGCCTTTGGTGCTGATTGCAGGGTTGGTTGTTGCCATCGGCGCGACCCTCTTCTTCCCAGCCAATCGACAGGCCGCAATCGACGCCCAAGCCACAGCGACCGCGGTGGTAGCCGCCAACGCAGTCCGCAGTTTTGTTAACCAAGGGGCTACGGCTACACCGGTTTCTACGCCGGTTGTGGTGGTGCGGGCAGCGCTGGTCTATGGTTCTGTTTATCTGCGCAGTGGGCCGGGGACAGACTACCCCTCACTCGCGGTACTCGACAACCAGCAGGAATATACCCTGGTCGGGCGAACCATCGACAATAGTTGGCTGATCATTTCCACTGGAGAGCAGACGGGCTGGATCGCCGCCTTCACCCTGGCTCCAACTGGCCCAGTCGACGGATTGGCAATCTATGCAGCTACCGATCCATTGCCAGACCCGGTTCCTGCACCCACACCGGAACCAATGACTCCGGAACCAACTTCTGCCCCCTAGCGTTGCTGATTCCACGGTAAAACGTATGGAATTTCGTAGGTGCTGCTTGCAGCAGCGCAAGCATAAAGCACCCATTCTTTACGCGAGAATCGAGTGCATCCCTGCTCGTTGTGCGGTTAAAAACCGCGCCTACAAGAATGTGTTTTACAAAGTCACTGATCCCATGTTCGATTGGGGCAGGGAAATGGGCATGATATAATGGATCGGGCCATTTGATTCACAAAGCCTGTCTATCTTACCTCCATCATCCGTCGTTGCCACGGTGAATATATATCCATGAAATCGTTATCGGCTGGCAGTGACCAGGTCAAATACCAGGATAGTTCTGTATGAACCGGTTGTGTCTGCTTCTTCTGGCAGCAGCTTTGTCATTGGCGGGTTGCACGTCTGTATCACTCGATCCGCCAGCCATGATGACGAGCGTAGCTGTCGCCCCAACAGTCATTGCAAAATTGTCAACCCCCACCGCGTTACAAGCCTCCACCGAGAAGATGGAACAAGGGGTGGTGGTTTATCGTTCGCAGTACTGCGGCGTCTGTCACAGGTTGACCGCGGCCGAAACCACCGGGGAATTCGGCCCAAGCCACGATGGGTTAGCTTGGACAGCCCAGGCACGTCTGATGGACCCAGGCTATGTGGGCCATGCAACCACGCCCACCGACTATCTGCACGAAAGCATCGTTGCGCCCGATCTATACTTTGTAGAAGGATATGAACTATCGTCCCATCACATGCCATCGTATGTTCATTTACAACCCCAGGAGATCGAAGCCATCGTCTACCTTCTCGCGCATCAAAGGTAGGGAGGTTGCCATAAATGATTGTCCATGCGGGGGGGCATGAAGGTATCCGCACCCCGTATGCACTTTTGTACCGCTACCCAATTCACCATCGAATAAACGTGCGTGATTCTATTCGAGATATCAGGAGATTTTGTATGAAAATGAAAAAAGTTGGTTTATGGAATCGTAGAATTGTTGTTTTGATGCTGATCCTATCCCTGTCGATTGTGGGTATGGTTGGTTCGGTTATGGCCCAGGAAACCACTGGCGGCGAAGGCGTCGTGATCACAGATGGATTCAATGGTCCACAGGGTGTGTTGGTGGCTGGCAATGGGAGCATTTGGGTGATCGATTCGGGCACGGGCGGCGAAGGCGAAGCCAGTGCCGTAGACTCCAATACCGGCGAAGTGGTGACAGGCAAGGTCGGTAACACATCCCGGGTGGTACAGGTTGCCGCCAATGGCACCCAGATAGAAATCGCCACATTGCCTTCGGTAGTTGCTGGCACAGATGTGATTGGTGGCGCGCGTCTGGCAGTTTTGAACGGCGTTCTCTATGGGACCAGTGGCATCTGGGTTGCTGCGGCCAGTGAAGAGCCATTGCCCAATACAGCTTCGATTCTCGAAGTACGCAAGGGCGAAATCAAAGAGTTTGCCCAGGTGTGGCCCCTGGAAAAGGCAGCCAACCCAGACGGTTTTGTGGTGGAGTCGCACCCCTACGGCCTTACTGCAGGCCCGGATGGTCTACTCTATGCCACCGACGCCGGAGCTAACACATTGCTGCAAATCGATCCTGCCACGGCTGCGATCGAGATTGTTGCCGTCTTCGATGGCATTGCCAGCCCTCTGCCCAACCCCTTGCGGGGCAACGCGCTGGAATCCGATCCTGTGCCCACAGGTGTCGCCTTTGGCGAAGATGGAACAATCTACGTCTCCTTGCTTTCCGGTTTCCCCTTCTTGCCAGGTTCATCGAAAGTAGTGACAGTAGACCCCGACACAGGTGTGGTCGCGGACTTTGCCACCGGCCTCACCATGCTGACCGATCTGCGTACAGGTCCGGACGGTGAACTCTACGCTGTCCAGCTTGGCGTCTTTACGGATCAAGGC
>JAHEML010000303.1:0-4481 GCA_024643705.1 Caldilineaceae bacterium
AATTTGGAGGATGCGCTGCTGGTGGCCCAGTGGCTCAACGTCTTCCTGCGCAAGTCAGACGTCCTCAAGGTGGCCTGTGTGGCCCAGGTGGTCAACATCATCTCCTGGCTGCACACCCGGAAAGACGGGCTGCTCAAACAGGCGTCGTTCTATCCATTCAAACTGATGAGCAATATGGCACGGGGCAAAGCATTGGACTTGTTGGTGCAATCACCCCGCCACGAAACCGCCCGCTACGGCGACGTGCCCCATCTGGACGTGTCGGCCAGCTACGACGAAGCAACCGGCAGCCAGGCTCTGTTCATCGTCAACCGCAGCCAGACCGACACGGTCAACACTGATCTGGTCTGGCAGGACGGCGGACCCCGTTCCGTGCAGGAGACCTGGCAGCTTTCCGGCGCAGACCCTAAAGCCGCCAACAGTTGGGAGCAGCCGAATCTGCTCACAGCCAAAAAGGTGGCAAATCCAACCCTGCAAGACGGCAAAATCGCCATCAGCCTGCCACCCTTGTCGTTTACGGCCATCAGCCTGGCGTAGGCTGCATTTTTAACGCAAAGAGGCAAAGGTGCAAAGACGCAGAGATTTCACTCTGTCCTTTGCGCCTCTGCCTCTTTGCGTCTCAGCGTTAAAATTTTTACCCAGCTACTACAACCTTCGACGAATCGGCTGCGCTGGCGCTGCCCCGGCGATATTTCTCCACCAGCGCCGGGTTCAGCCGATGTCCCAGCCCCGGCTCCTGGGAAAGCACCAGATAGCCGTCCTCGATCTTCTCCGCCGGTTGTAGCAGATCGGCTCGCCAGTCCACTTCGCCCCAGGCATATTCCAAAATGTAAAAGTTGGGCCAGGTGCTCGCCACCTGGGCCGTGGCCGCCGTCGAAAGAGGGCCGGCTGGGTTGTGAGGCGCGACTTGCACCTGCAACATCCGGGCAGCGGCCGCGATCTCGCTTAATTCCAGGATACCGCCGCAATGCTTCACATCCGGCATAATCACATCCACCGCGCGTTGGGTCAGAAAGGGCGTGAAACCCTCCACCCCAAAAACGCTTTCCGCCGAAGCCGTGGGCATGGGCACAGATGCGGTGATAGCCGCCAACGCTTCCGGCTGGTCATGGGAGACCGGCTCCTCGTACCAGAACAGATTGCAGTCCGCCAACTCCTGCCCCACAATTTTGGCAACCGACGCCTCCATCCGGCTGTGACAGTCCACGGCCAGCTCCACCGCGTCGCCAATGGCCTTGCGTACAGCACGCACACGGGCCACGCCCATCTGCCAGTCGGCCAGAGGGCCGGTGGCGTGGCGATAGGGGTGGCGCATCTCGTCGAAGGGGGCCAGTTTGATAGCGGTGAAGCCCTGGTCCTCGGCCTGGGCTGCGGCACGGGCAAACCCTTCTGGCGTGCGCTCGTTGACATGGCGGTTGATGTTGGCATACAGCCGCAAGCGATCCCGCACAGCGCCGCCGAAGAGGGTGTGGACGGGCACACCTAAATGCTGGCCCAAAATATCCCACAACGCTTGTTCCAGACCGCTAAGAGCCGTATTCCAGACCCGACCACCCTCTTTCTGGCGCAGGCTTTGGCGAATGCGGGCGATCTCCAGTGGATTTTTGCCCACCAGCCGCTGGGCAAAGACGCCCAGCGTCGCCACACAGAGAGAATCGTTCATGTTGTGGCTGGCCTCACCGATGCCGGTGATGCCAGCATCCGTATGAACGAGTACATGCAGCCAGTCCCCCCGCCGGTTCACCTGCAGGACGAGTGGTTCGATGGATGTGATTTGCATGGCTATGCCCCCACCCTCTTTCCCCGTCGATCTGTCTTCGCCCGCAGCAGATGGCCCTCAATGCTGGTGACGTACAAATCGGTCAAATCCGGCCCGCCAAAGGTGCAATTGGTGGGGCGTTGGCAGGGCAGGGGGTGGGTTTCCAGCACCCGACCATTGGGCGCAAAGACGTAGATCATCCCGCCGGGGCCGCTGACTTCCCAGCCCGCGGTGGCAACGATATTGCCATCAATGTCCAGGGTCATGCCGTCGATGCCCCGGTGAGGGTAGAAGTTGTGCAGCACCTGGTATTGGCCCACGCTGCCGTCCGGGTTGATGGGATAGGCGCGCAGCTCGCGCAACTGGCCTTCGCCGTACTTGGACTGAGCCACATAGAGGGTCTTCTCGTCGTGAGAGAGGAGCAGACCATTGGGGCTGGTGGTGTCGAAGGTGACGCGCACGGCTTCCCAACTGCCATCACGGCGGGGTTCCAGCCGGAAGATCGATTCGTGATCCAGTTCCATATCGCCCCGAAAATCCCCGTAGCGCGGGTCGGTGAACCAAATGTGCCCCCGGCTGTCCACGGCCAGATCGTTGGGGCTGTTGAGCCGCTTGCCTTGATAATTATCGCAGAGCACGACAGTCTCTTTGCCCGGTGGATAGTAGGCCATCTGCCGTCCGCCGCCCTCGCAGGCATACAGGCGGCCCTGGCTGTCCATTTGCAAGCCATTGGCGCTGTTTGTGCCTTCGCGCCAGACGCTGATCTCGCCGCTGGCGGGGTCGTAGCGCATAATTCGGCTGTTGGGAATGTTGGTGTAGAGCAGGCCGCTGCCGTCCCAAACCGGGCCTTCAGTCAAGCCTGCAGTTGGTTCGGCGAGAACTTCAAATGTCCATGCCATTGGTCTCTCCTGGTGTGGGGTGATGGGTCGTGCTTGGGTGTCTATTCTACGCCAGGACGGGGGCGAGTTCAAACCCAGAAAACGGGCAGAAAAATGGGGCGGGAAAAGCCGCGTGGACAAGTGTGGCAGCATCCAGTACAATAAAAATCACCAACTATTTCACCCCTGCCCACCCCACCACTGGAGCCATACTCATGCCAAAAATCACCGCTATTCAGACCATCCGCACCAGGGCCGCGGGCCGCTGGGTCTTTGTCAAAGTGTTGACCGATCAACCCGGCCTTTACGGCATCGGCTCGGCCAGCGACCACTACCACTCGTCCACCGTCATCACCGCCATCGAGACCATCGCCCCCCTGCTCATCGGGCGGGAAGCCGGAGCCATCGAGGACAACTGGCAGAGCGTCTACACCAGCGGCTACTGGCGCAACGGTTCCATCCTCAACACAGCCCTGGCCGGGATCGACATGGCCCTGTGGGATATCAAGGGCAAAGAGGCGGGGATGCCCGTCTATGAATTGCTGGGCGGCGCCACCCGCTCGGCTGTGCTGGCCTATGCCCATGCCGGTGGCAACGACCTGACCGAGCTGGAAGACGATGTGCGCCGCTACATGGAGGAAGGCTATCAGGTCATTCGCTGCCAGTTGGGCAACTATGGGGGCGGCGGTTTTTTGCCCGGTGCCGAAGCAGGCCAGCCAAAAAACGCGGCCCCATTGGAACGAGTCTTCGACGACGAAGCCTACCTAAAAAACATCCCAGAAATGTTCGCCCATCTGCGCGACACAGTCGGCTTTGGCCCCAAGCTGACCCACGACGTTCACGAGCATCTGCGCCCCCACAACGCTGTGGCCCTGGCAAAGCTGCTGGAACCCTATCGCCTCTTCTTTCTGGAAGACCTGCTCTCGCCGGAGCAGGTACACTGGTATCGGGCGGTGCGCCAGCAATGTGTCACCCCCCAGGCCATGGGCGAACTCTTTATCAACCCCCACGAATACGTGCCTCTGATCACCGAACGGCTGATCGATTATGTGCGGGTGCGGGTTTCCAAGGGTGGGGGCATTACCCAATGCCGCAAAATTGCCACCCTGTGCGAGTGGTTTGGGGTGCACACGGCCTGGCAAGAAGGGGGCGACAACGACCCAGTGAACCAGATGGCCGCGGTGCATTTGGACCTTGCCAGCACCAGCTTTGGCGTGCAGGAAGAAAATCACTTTACGCCGGAGGAGTACGACCTCTTCCCCGGCTTTGCCAGGCTGGAAGGGGGTTACCTCTATGCCAACAGTCAGCCCGGCCTGGGCATTGATGTGGACGAAGAGAAGGCCCGCGCCCTGCTCGACCCGGCCCTGGCGGCACGGGCCTATTTCATGGCCGAAGACCGCCGGGTAGACGGCAGCATTGTGCGCCCATAATCACCGCACATCTCTGAAAATAGACATCGCTCAAGATAGAAGCTGGAGGACCCATGACACCCCGTCGCCCCAAGATCGCCCTGATTTGCACCATTGTCCATAAATATGCCCATGCCCAACACTTTATCGATCGCTTTCTGGAGGGGTATGGCTGGGACAACCGCCACCATCGCCCGCCGATGGATTTGGTCTCCCTCTATGTTGACCAGATCGGCGACAATGATTTGAGCCGGGAGCGGGCCGCCCGTTACCCCTCGATGATCATCTACCCAACCATCGCCGATGCGTTGACCCTGGGCACGGAGAGCTTGGCGGTGGATGGCGTGGTGCTGATCGGCGAACATGGCGATTACCCGCACAACGAGAAAGGCCAGCATCTCTATCCCCGCTACGAGCTTTTCAAGCAGATCGTAG
>JAHEML010000303.1:4491-5663 GCA_024643705.1 Caldilineaceae bacterium
CTTTCGTGGAAGTGGGAGTGGTCCAAAGAGATGGCCGAGACCGCGCAACAGATGGGCTTTGCCATGATGGCTGGCTCCTCCTTACCTGTGACATGGCGCACCCCTTCGGTGGAGATGCCCCTGGGCGCGCCCGTGCGCGAGGCATTGGTGGTTGGCTATGGGGGCGTGGACAGTTACGACTTTCACGCGTTGGAAACCCTGCAATGTATGGTAGAACGACGAGCCGGGGGCGAAAGCGGGGTGCGCTGGGTGCAAGCCTATCGGGGCGATGCCTTCTGGGAAGCCCACCACGCGGGCGTCTGGTCGCGGCCACTTTTCGAAGCCGCGCTCAGCCGTTCCCACACGCTCAAACCAGCCCGTGCTGGGTTCAACAACATTTTTCCCACCTTTGATGAAATGCGCGAGATGGTGGAAAAGCCCGTGGCCTACCACTACGAACACAACGATGGACTGCGCTCGACAGCCATTCTCTTTAGCGGCCTGGTGCAGGATTTCAACTTCGCCGCCCAGATCAAAGGCCAGGACGAACCATTCTCCACCCAGATGTATCTGCCTATGCCACCTGCCCGCGCAACGCTGGCAAACTTTTTCTCACCCCAAGTCCATGCGGTCGAGCAGATGTTTCTGACCGGGAAAGCCACTTATCCCCTGGAACGCACATTGCTAACCAGCGGACTGACCGAAGCGGGTGTGGAGAGCCTGCACGCCGACCAGACACGCATAGAAACCCCACATCTGACCGTTGCCTATCAACCAACGCCAGAGTCAACCTTCTGGCGGGAGGAGCGTAGCCATCTGCTCCCCAATCCCACACCGCCCCGGCCCCAACTCCCGCCACGCCCGGCACCACCACTGCGCATTGCGGTCGTCGCCTCGATTTATCGTCTGCGATCCCACGCCCAACATTTCTGCGACCGCTGGCTCACTGGCTTCCCCGTTGATGGACGCTGGCATCGACCCAACGCCGAGATCGTCTCCCTGTATGTCGATCAGCGGCCCGTGGGCGATCAGAGCGAGGATCGGGCGCGGGAGTTCGGCTTTGACGTCTACCCCACCATCGCCGAAGCCTTGCGCTGCGGCGGCGATACGTTGGCTGTGGATGCGATCATGCTGGTTGTCGAGCATGGCGACTATCCCCGTAACGAATTGGGTCAGGTGCTTTATCCCCGGCA
>JAHEML010000304.1:0-3385 GCA_024643705.1 Caldilineaceae bacterium
GATTGTAACCGGCAGTGACATGCAGTTCAATGCCCGCGCCGGGGCATTGGTGCAGCGGGGCATTCGCGTCTACCCGTCACAGATTGCCCAGAACCTCACAGGGCTCCCTGCCGACGAACGGCCCGATGTGGTTCTGATCAGCAGCGCAGTGGGCACAGACAACCCAGAACGTGTCGCCGCCGTCGAGTTGGGCATTCCCGTGGTCAAACGCCGGGAGTTCTTAGCCGTTCTGTTGTCCCAGCGGCAAATCATCGCGGTGGCCGGAACCCATGGCAAGAGCACGACAACAGCCATGATTGTCCATGCGCTACACGAAAATGGCATCGACGCGGGCTACATCATTGGCGCAGACCTGCCCAAATATGGAAACGCCTACAACGGCAGCACGGACTGGTTTGTCATCGAAGCCGATGAGTACGACCGTATGTTTCTTGGGCTTACACCCCAAGTCGCGGTAGTCACGAATGTGGAATGGGATCATCCAGACTGTTATCCCACCGAGGCGAGTTTTCAACGGGCCTTTGCCCAATTTGTTGATCAAACCCATCGCAACGGGCTGGTGGTTTCGTGCGGTGACGACGACGGTGCCGAGGAGTTGCGCGCCTTCGCATCTACCCGTCGTTCGTGGATCAGCTACGGCATTGCAGCCGATGCCGAATTGCAGGCTATCGACCCAAAAGTGGCCGCCAACGGTTGCTTCACAAGCGAGATCCTCTGGTGGGGTGCGCCCTTAGTCACAATCACCCTGGCTGTACCGGGCATCCACAATGTGTGGAATGCAATGGCAGCCCTGGCCGCGGCCCGCTTTTGTGGGGTTTCTGCCACAGATGCTGCAAAGGCTCTTGCCAGTTTTACAGGCATTGCCCGACGTTTTGAATGGAAGGGCGAGGCAAAGGGGATCACAGTCATCGACGACTATGCCCATCATCCCACCGAGGTGCTGGCGACGCTCTCCGGTGCCCGGGCCCGTTTCGGAGACCGACGCATTTGGGCGATCTTTCAGCCCCACACCTTCAGCCGCACCCGCCAAATGCTACACGAAATGGCGACTAGTTTTGCAAATGCCGATCAGGTCATCATCACCGACATCTACGCAGCACGGGAAGAGGATGACGGTACGCTGAGCGCAGCCCACCTGGTGGCGGCCAGCGACCATCCGGCCATTCGGCATATCAGTGGCCTGGACCCCATTGCCCATTATTTGGCCGACAATGCATCCCCTGGGGATGTGGTGATTACCCTGGGCGCAGGCACAAGCCACCAGATTGGGGAGATGCTGCTGGCAAAGCTGATATGATGCAGCCACGCCCATTGGTCATCATCGTCACCGGAGCACCAGCAGCCGGCAAAACTACGTTGAGCCGACGGCTGGCACGTGATCTACGTTTGCCCCTGGTGAGCAAAGACGATATCAAAGAAACTCTCTTCGACACCCTGGGCTGGTCGGATGACGTTGAATGGGCCAGACAGTTGGGCATTGCCAGTTGGAATGTGCTCTATCAACATGTGGAACATCTGCTGGCAGCGGGCCTTTCGGCCATTACCGAAAGCAACTTCGAGGCCCGCTTTGCCGATGAACGCTGGCGACAAATCAACGTGCGTCAGGATTGCCGGTTCATTCAACTTCTCTGCTGGGCCGACGATGCTATCGTCACCCAGCGCTATGTGGCCCGCATCGCCGACGGCAGCCGCCATCCTGGTCATGTGGATCGGATGAGCACGGACGAATATGGTGCAGCTTCCCTGCGCAGTCGGTACACCCTCCTCGACCTACCGGGGCAACAACGCCCGGTGGACACAGGAACCCTGGGCGACGAGGGATATGCCGAGCTTGTCGACTGGTTGCGCGGGCATCTGTAAGGCCCATTGTAACCAACCACCACTACTCTTTTTGGTAGAGATATGAAAACCGCAACCATTGCCCTCCAACCACCAGCCAGCGTCGGCTTGGAACTAGAAGCCAATCGATCTCTGGCTGGGCTGACTTCCATCAAAATCGGCGGGCCAGCCGACTATTTTGCTACTGTCACCCACCCCCACCAACTGCTGCGGCTGGTGCGTTGGGCACGGGGCGTCGACCTGCCCTACCTTGTTTTGGGGGGCGGCAGCAACGTGTTGATCAGCGATGCGGGTGTGCGGGGATTGGTGATCCACAACCGCTGCCGAACCGTGCGCATCGATCCGGCTCCCTGTTGCCTTTACCCCCAGGACGAGCGCCCCTTTCTCTTTGCCGAAGCCGGGGCACTGTTGGCCGGGGCCGCACGTACCAGCATCAACGAAGGGCTGGCCGGGCTGGAATGGGCTGTCAGCGTGCCGGGTACTGTGGGCGGCGCGGTGATCAACAACGCCGGCGCGCACGGCGGCGAAATCAAGGATAACCTGTGGGATGTGATGCTGCTGGACGAAGCCGACGAGGTGCAGATCATCCGGGCCGCCGAACTGGAATATGGCTACCGACACAGCAATTTGAAACGGGGCGAGAGTATTCAGGGTGGTTTTGGCCCTGTTGTGTTGAGTGCCAATTTTCGCCTCTCCCCCGGCGACGGGGAGCAGATTCGGGCCACAGCCCAGGGATTTCTGGAGCATCGACGGCGCACCCAACCCATCGAACCAAGCCTGGGCAGCACATTTACCAATCCACCCGGCGATTATGCCGGACGCCTGATCGACGCCGCAGGTTTGCGCGGCGAACGCTTCGGCAGCATCGAAGTCAGCCAGACCCATGCTAATTTTTTGGTCAACCCGGCGGGGGTGGGTGGAGCAAAAGCCGCCGACGTGGTGGCGATGATGGCCTTGATCCAGGAAACAGTCTACCAGCGATTCGGTGTGGTGTTGCAGCCCGAAATTCAGCGGGTGGGGGAGTGGAGTTGATGAGCGGCATACGGGTGGGTGTACTCTTTGGCGGCAAGAGCGGCGAGCACGAAGTCTCGCTTGCCAGCGCGCAGACGGTGATGGCCGCCCTAGAAGAAGCGGGCTATCCGACAGTGCCCATCGGCATCTCGCCCCAGGGCCACTGGCTCACTAGTGGCGACCCTTTGGCCCGGCTCATCAGCCGAGAAACTCGCGGCACCAGCCCCCACGCTGCCCAGAGCGATGGGGGCGCGCTCACACCCTTTGTGCCGGTCGAGGAGCCTCTGCCGGGGATCGATCTCATCTTCCCGGTGCTGCATGGCCCCTTTGGCGAAGACGGCACTGTGCAGGGATTGCTGGAAATGGCGGGTCTGCCCTATGTGGGCGATGGTGTGCTTGCCAGCGCCATGGGCATGGACAAAATCGCCAGCAAAATGCTCTTTGGCGCGGCAGGCATTCCCCAGGTGCACTACCGAGCATTGACCCGTCGGGAATGGCAGACCCAGCGGGAAGCGACTCTGGATTCAATCGAAAT
>JAHEML010000304.1:3395-5652 GCA_024643705.1 Caldilineaceae bacterium
GTTTTTGCCAAGCCAGCCAACTTGGGCAGCAGCGTGGGGATCAGCAAAGCCCGTAACCGGGGCCAGCTGGCCGATGCATTGGATCTGGCAGCTGCCTACGATAGGCGGATTTTGGTCGAAGCAGGCGTAGAGAATGCCAGAGAGATCGAGGTGGCTGTACTGGGCAACGACGAACCCGAAGCCAGTATCCCCGGCGAAATTGTACCCGGCAACGAGTTTTATGATTACGATGCCAAGTACTCCGACGGCGTAAGCCAGTTGCTCATCCCCGCCCCATTGGATGCAGAACAGACCACAGCAGTGCAGGCCTTGGCTGTGCGAGCCTTCCGGGTACTTGACTGTGCTGGCCTGGCCCGGGTAGACTTTCTGCTGGCTGGCGATGGCTCGCTCTATCTGAACGAATTGAACACCATGCCCGGCTTTACCCGCCACAGCATGTATCCCAAATTGTGGGAAGCCAGCGGTGTACCCTTGCCCGCATTGGTGCGCCGACTGGTGGAGTTGGCCGTGGAGCGCCACACCGATCGGCAGCACAACCGCACAAACCGCACATTGCCTTCAGCCGATTCAACGAATCTGGCGGCAGTGGACAGGACGGAAGAAGGATGAAACTCGGCCCCAGTGGACGTCGCTCATATGAAACCCGCTCGGCTGCCGCGGGCCAGGCTGCATCCCAGCGCAAGGCGCGCCAGCGGCGGCGTGCCCAGCGTACCCAGCGGGTGACCCAGCAGTGGGGCCGCATGGAAAGCGCGGTCGCCAGCCGGGTACGTCTGCCGGGGTGGCAGTGGGCCGGGTGGAATGGCCGTTTCAGTTTGCCTGGGTTCAGCGGTTTTTCTACCGCCAAATTGCTCAGCCTGGCTTGCCTAATCGCGGTGATCAGTCTATTTGTCTGGTTCTATGACGATGACAGTTTTTTTGTCTATCAGGAAAACGTCGAATTTACAGGGACGACGTTCCTCGATGCCGAAGAACTTTACGCTCTGTGTGATGTAGACGCATGGAGTATTCTCTGGCTGGAGCCGGAATTGATTCGGCAACAGGTGTTGGCCGATCCCTATGTTGCCGATGCCCGTGTGACTGTCCATTGGCCGGCCAGGGTTCGGGTGGCAGTGAGCGAAGTAGCACCCACGGCACTGTGGGCAACAGAGGGTGGCGAGTTTTGGTTATTACCCGACGGGGAAGCATTAGCGGTGCGTACCGGCGGAGCCACACCAATCCTGCGTATTGTGGACCCATTGCGAGAAGCGCGTACACCTGGGGCTATTGACCGGATTTCGCCGGAACTGCTCAACACGGCACTCCGTTTGCAAACAGAGACCGGACTGAACGAATTTCGCTACAACAGTGGCGCGGGGCTGAACTTTGGCCTGCCGGATACGGAAACATGGGTCTACTGGGGCGATGGCACGGATTTTGAAGCCAAACAACTGGCCTTGCTGGCAGCGGAGTCGGACATCCAGGCCAACCCGACCCTTGCCCGCACCCTCAGCCTGATTGCGCCCAGCCGCCCCTATTTCCGCGCATATCCGGCACAGAATTCGCAACCTTAGATTCACGACAAAGTTTCACGATCATAGATTCACAACCATAGATTCACAACCATAGGTCGGCAAATAACCGACAGATAGCACTTTTACCATCAGAGGACAGCAACCCGTGCCCAAAGAAATTCTAGCCGCCATTGATGTGGGAACTACCAAAATCTGCTGCGTTGTCGGCGCGGTCGTTCACAACAGCCTGGGGGAGCTGGGGCTACGGATGTTGGGCAGCAGCGTTGTCCCCAGCCGAGGAATCCGCCGGGGTGTGGTGATGGATGTGCCGGAAGTGACCAGCGCCATCGGCAATGTGCTGGAAGAAGCCGAAAAGGCGGCAGGGCTACGCATCACCAGCGCCTATGTGGGCATCGCAGGCAGCCACATATCCACCACCAACAGCACGGGCATCAGCCCCATCGACAGCCGCCACGGTGTGACAGGCGCCGATATGCAGCGAGCGCTGGAGGCAGCCCAGGCAGTCCCCCTGCCCTCCAGCCGGGAGGTGATCCACGTGATTGCTCGACGCTGGAAGGTGGATGACCATGAAGATATCCAACAGCCCCTGGGCATGAGCGGCCACCGATTGGAGGTCGATGCACATATCGTGTCGGGGACAACCACAGCCATCAACAACCTGGCCCAATGTGTGCTGGAACATGGCATCGACATCGATGAGTTGGTGCTAGAGCCACTTGCCAGCGGCGAGGCAGTGCTGACACCGG
>JAHEML010000305.1 GCA_024643705.1 Caldilineaceae bacterium
TTCTGGCATTGATTGGAGAAGTGAAATGAGCACATTAAGTGTACGCCTGCCTGAATCGTTGCATCAGGGCGTCAAGCGCATGGCCCAGGACGAGGGTACTTCGATTAATCAATTCATCATTCTGGCTGTCGCCGAAAAGCTCTCGGCCCTTCTGACCGAGGAATATATCGCGGAACGCGCTGCGCGTGGCAACCGGGCCAGTTACTTGGCCGCGCTGGCCCAAGTCCCGGACGTGGAGCCGGAGCCGTATGACCGATTGCCCAGCCCACAGACTGAAGCGGACGCAATTGTTTCGTAAGTGTGGTGGCTGCACATGCCCATCGCTAAAGCGCGAAACGACCCATTCCTTCGACTTCACCAACAGCCCCCTTCCCTTCCCATCCCGTCACCCATCCCCGTTCCGGCGTGACGGTCCACGTCCTCACCCACCGGGTTGCGCCTGTGCAGTAGGGCTTCTATTTCGTCAACGACTCCATAAGCGCGGATGGCCGCTATAGCAGAGGGAATCATTAACGGAACGGAATGGATATTGAACTTGAAATTATTAGCATACTGAAGAAGCGTTCTCACTCAGAGTTTGCGGGAGTAGAAGTACACCATCTTGAGCACGTCCAGGAACTTGCCTACCGTTTACACCACAAGAACCGTTCATACTTCATTAAATGGATTCCCCCTGATGATCAATACGGCTTGAACGAAATCCAGGTCAACCGGGAAATAGCAGCAAAGGCAAATAGCCCAGTTCCCCGTCTGCTTTTTGTATCACAAACAGAAAGAGCGTCGCTAGCCTGTTGGGAATGGCTTGAGGGGGTTGATCTCCGCCATCAGCATCGACATCTACTGCCTGACGCATTTGCCCGACTGGGGGAGTTCCATTCGGCACAGCGACACGATCAATTCGTTTATTCCCCTACTACCCATCAGGCTTTTGCTTCAATCAGAGAAATGTTGAAGGATGAGGTTGATTTTCTATGTTCAGCCTATGATGGGTCTGCTAAATCTCAATGTGGTTCAATTCTTTCATTATTGGAGGTAGGGTATCCCACCTTGATTCATGGGGACATGCATCCTGGGAATATCTATTTTACCGAGGCCGGACTTAAATTTGTTGATTGGGGCTATAGCATCCGTAGTCTGAATTTGTTTGATTTGGACTACGTGCAAAGCCTATCTCTTAATACACCAGTTAATACATCAGAGTTGTCTTGGTGGGTCATTACGCCATCAGAATCAGAACCGGTTTTGAGGGCTTACTTTAATACCTGTGGTTTGGGTGGCCTTGATTACAAGCAAACACATCTGGCTGTAATGTTGTGGGGCGAACTTCGGGCGTGCCATAACAGCCTTGCGAACAATGATCAGGCTGGGGCAGCGGTTTGTCATCAGAATATCGAACGATTGATACGAACCACATATTGAAGGTTGCTTCTCAATAGATTTTGCCCACCTCTATAAAAACGTGTGGCAACGAACCAGCCAACCAATCCCTCAGCGAAAGGCCCGAAATGTCCCGCACCTTCGACTTCGCCAACAGTCCCCTCTTCACCCCCACCACCCATCCCCGTTCCGGCGTGACGCTCCACGTCCTCACCCACCGGGTTGCATTTGTACAGCAGGGCTTCTATTTCGTCAACGACAGTCCGTTTGACACGACATTGATTCACTCGTACACTGACGAAAGGTTCTGGTGCAAGGGGAAAAATCGCAGGCAAATGCTGCGCCACCCAAAGGGCGATGCAACTGACCTCTTCTCATTTCACCCAATGGGGCAAGTGGTTTCTGGTGTGCGGTACATAGTGGAGCAGCCTAAGATGCATATAGAATCACTCATATCATACTTTGGTGATTTCCTCATTTTGACTGATGAGGAGAACCAAGCTGTGCGAATGAGCTTTTCCGAAAGACGCGTAAAACGTGGACACTATATTTTGCAGGAAGGGGATGTATGCAATCTAAACACGTTTGTGGTTGAAGGTTGTTTCAGAATGTATATGCTAGATTATGGTGGAAAAGAGCATAACCTTCAGTTTGCGATTGAGAACTGGTGGATTGGGGATATTGCCAGTTTTCATAGTGAAGAACCCAGCAGGTTTTTCATTGAAGCGATCGAAAACTCAGTCGTACTTCAAATCAAGAAGGAAGACCAACTACGTTTGTTTGTTGACTACCCTAACTTCAATCGGATATTCAGAGTCTTTACGGAAAATGAGCTCGTTAGCTACCAAAGAAGAGTCATTCAGAATATCAGTTCAACTGCGGAAGAAAGATATGTTGATTTCACCAATCGTTTTCCCGGTTTTCTCAATCGCATATCCAACATACAGATCGCCTCATTCCTTGGCATAACCCCCGAATACCTCAGCACCATTCGCAAGAAATTGTCCACGTCTTGAAATAGTTTAAGAAGTAGTCTTAAACTATCTTATTGGCTGCTCACCCCCTCCTATACTATATTTGCCATATCACCAACATAGCTGTTTTGGGTTTACTGCAATTGCCGTGGTGACTCTTTGGCCCGGACCGATGCACCAGGCTGGCGCAACGCTTGCCGGTGTCATGGGCTGTTTCAAACCACGAAAAGTGTGGAAGATCCGCTATGTCATTCGGTTTCATCAGAGCAGAAGAATGGAGCAATCGAAATGGGAAAGAAGCTAATTGTCGTCATTGGAGCGACGGGATCACAAGGCAAAGGCGTTGTTAATGCACTTGTCAATCGAGATGCTTTTCATGTCAGGGCCGTAACGCGAAATCCCGAAACCTACACGGGGCAAGCTCACGAAGCTGTAAAAGCCGACCTGAACGATACGGACTCATTGAAAAACGCCTTCAAGAATGCTTATGGCGTATTTGCGGTAACCAATTTTTGGGAAAACGCAGATGAACTCGCGCAGGGCAGAAACGTCATTGAGGCAGCAAAAGAGGCGGACGTTCAACATTTTATCTGGTCAACACTGCCAAATGTTGAAGCCATAAGCCATGGCGAATTCAACGTGCCGCATTTCACCGGAAAAGCAAAGGTTGATGCGCTCGTGAAAAGCGCTGGGTTCAAGAACTATACTTTTGTACAGGCGCCTTTCTACTATCAGAACTTAAGCGGAATGCTTTCAGCGCAACCAAAAGATGACGGTACGATTGGCTGGACGTTCCCGATTGATCCAGCCCGAAAAGGCATTCACATGTCGGACATCAACGATTTAGGCAAAGTGGTTGCCGGAGCATTTTTGCAGCCGGATGCCGTTGGCAATGGAGCTTATCTTTCACTTGCAACCGAATTGAATAGCTTCAATGACATTCTTGCGGCCTTCAAAGCCAATGGCAAAGAGTACAGTTTTACTCGTGTGCCCGGCGAACTCTTTTCGACCTTCTTTGAAGGCGCAAGAGAGCTGACGGAGATGTTCGGCTATTTTGAGAAATACACCTATATGGGGCCGAATTCGGAAACGCGAATTGACCTGGCAAAACAGACGGCCAACGAAGATTTCTTGTCATTTGGGGAGTGGGTAAGGCGAGGCCAGTAGAAAATGACGAATCTTGTTTTACGCGATGATAGCCGCCCTGCTCGACTCGTGCAGCGAGAGAAAGTTAGACACCATTTATCAGTTCGGACGCCATTCATCAGCAAGGAGAAAAGAACGTGAACGGAGAAATTCAAACCCTATTACAGACCTATCAGCGCAGTTTGAACGAAGCCAATCTGGATATGGTCAAAAGCGTGTACGCTGATGATGCGATTTTCATCGGTCAACCGTTTCCCACGGCAACCGGTCGAGACGCAATTGTATCGCTTTATGCGGATTTCCTTTCCCATCTCGATTTCAACGTCGAATTTGAAATCCTTGAGGTTGAGCTGGGCGACAGCCTTGGCTTCGTTCGCACTCGCTCTAGTGGCACCATTGCCCCGAAGGGCCAGACGCCCGAAGGTTCCGAAGGCAACCGTGAGATTTTCGTCGTGAAGAAAGTCGATGGCGCATGGAAATTCTACCGCTACATCTTCAATGCCGAGGTCTGACTTGGATTGAGGTTGCCTGAATAGTGCGCCTGTGCAGGGCTTCTGTTTTGTCAACGATTCCATGAGCGCAGATGGCCGCTATCGCTGGTTCTGCTGCGCCTTTCCGCCCAGGCAGCAGCGCAGGACCGACGCATTGAACCCTATTGCAAACACTCTCCAAGCCGAGCGCCCTGCGCTCGGCTTTTCTGTTATAATGACCGTCGAACCCCACTTGCCCAATTTTTTGCCCCTACTTTCATCCTTCAACAGGTTCCAACACAAGGTGTGCCATGAACTCCTCTTCTCCAAAGCAAAAAACGACACCTGGCAGGCGTGCGCTACGGACGCTCTTTATCGATTCCAATTCTCTCTTGGAACAGGGGGATTTTGACGGGTTGCGGCAGCGGGGCCAAGAAGAAGGCTATCTCTTCTTCAAAGGGCTGTTGCCGGTGGACGCTGTTCGCGAGGTGCGTCGAGATATGTTGTCCGTTGTGGAGATGTATGGCTGGCGCGCGCCAGGCCAGAATGTGCTCGGTGGTACGCTCAATGGGGACGCACTGAACCGCGTTCCCGATGATGAGATGCGCAGTGACATCGGTGTCAGCCGTGCCGCCTATCACGATGTTCAAAAACTGGAGAGCTTCCACGCGCTGCCCCACCATCCGAACCTACTTGCGTTCTACCGTGGATTGTTTAACGATGAAGTGCTGGTGCATCCACGCCACATCGCCCGCATGATTACCGCGCACCGGGTCATGATCCCAACGCCACAGCATCAGGATTTTCCGCTGATCCAGGGCAGTGCCAACACCTGGACGTGCTGGTTTCCGCTGGGGGATTGTCCCCGCACCATGGGCAGTTTGACAGTGCTGCGCGCGTCCCATACAGAGGGCTATATCCCGATTCGCCGGGCGCGGGGTGCGGGCAGCATCGCGGTACAGCTTTGTCCAGGGCAGAAGGTATGGGTAGAGGGTGATTTTGAAGAGGGCGATGTCCTGACCTTTCCCTGCTTCACTGTGCATCGGGCCTTGCCTAGTCGCCAGCCAGAACGGATCCGCCTCTCCATGGATGTTCGCTATCAAGCTGTCAGTGAAGCTGTGGAACAGAAATCTCTCCTGCCCCATTGCGAGCTGACCTGGGAGGAAATTTATGCAGATTGGGCGCGTGACAATCTGAAGTACTACTGGGAGGAGGCAGCACCAAAGCTCTCGCCCTGGGATGACACGTTGCTTCAGCCTGCCCGCCGGATTTGCTGAGTGGTGAACAGGGCAGCGGTTCTATGAAAAGCCGGCGGACAGCGGTGATGGATTCTCAATTGTCGAGCCGAGCAGTCCACGCTCGGCTTTTCTGTTATAATGGCCGTAGAACCCGTGCGCACCCATTGTTAGAGCGGTGATTGCGATTACGCAGGGCACTGAATCAGCCTCCAATCCTCCACGGAAAGGCACGAAATGACCGGCACCGACACCTTCAACTTCGCCAACAGCGACCTCTTCACTGCCGTCACCCACCCCGTTTCCGGCGTGACGGTCCACGTCCTGACCCACCGGGTTGCGCCCGTGCAGCAGGGCTTCTATTTCGTCAACGACTCCATGAGCGCGGATGGCCGCTATCTCTGGTTCTATTGCGCCTTTCCGCCCAACCTGAACCGCAGCCT
>JAHEML010000306.1 GCA_024643705.1 Caldilineaceae bacterium
TTATCGGATGGTTGGGATTTAACGGTGGTAGCACGCTGGCATTTGACCAAAGAGTACCGGGTATTTTGATTAATACCGTATTGTCCGGATCTCTTGGCGCTATCTCAGCCGGCATGCTCGGTTATGCCGTTTCTGGGCGACTCAACGTAATCCTGTTCTTCAATGGGTGTCTGGGTGGCCTGGTGGCGATAACAGCGAGCTGTTTCGTCGTTTCGACGCCCGTGGCAGCCCTGATCGGCGCGGTTGGCGGCATGATTATTGTTGGAGTGGAGAGCATGCTGAGGCATCTAGAAATTGACGACGCCGTCGGCGCGATACCTGTACATCTCGGTGCAGGAATCTGGGGTACGCTGGCAGTAGGATTATATGGTGACCTGGATCTACTGGGTACCGGGCTTACGCGGCTGGAGCAGATCGGTGTGCAGTTAATGGGCATACTTACATGCGGCCTTTGGGCCTTTGGTGTCGCATTCACGGCACTTAAACTTTTGAATCGCACCTTACCATTGAGAGTATCTGCAGAGCATGAGCGAATAGGCCTGAACCTCTCAGAGCACGACGAACAGGAAGACTATGAAGTACCAGTGAGAGCACCCGTTTCGGGGATGGCGTCCGAGCTGGCGGAACCTTGATACCCATGCATTCATTCCGCTCATACACGCTTTTATTTTTCCTGCTGGCCTGCTCAAATTACTCAGTCTGCCAAGAGGAGCCCATTCATGTTGGCGTTCTTTACTCTTCAATCGGCACAATGGCCGTCAGTGAGGCACGCCTGAGGGATGCTTTGCTGATGATGATAGACCAACAGAATAAGCGCGGCGGACTACTGGGCAGGCCACTGGAAGCTGTGGTGCTGGAGCCAGCGTCTCAATGGCCCATGTATGGGGAGAAGGCGCGGCAATTGATTGAGCGGGAAAAAGTGGCGGTAATTTTTGGCTGCTGGACATCGGTGTCCCGGAAGGCCGTCAAACCGGTGGTCGAGGAGCTGAATAAGTTACTCTTTTACCCGGTGCAATACGAGGGGCGAGAGCAGTCAGACAATATCTTCTATTTGGGCGCGGCACCGAACCAGCAGGCATTGCCGGCGGTTGGTTATCTTATGGAGACCATGGCGGTTGAGCGCTGGGTGTTGGCCGGCACCGATTATGTCTACCCCCGTACAACTAACAAAATGCTGGCAAAATTTCTGCGGGGGCAGGGTGTATCTCCAGACGACATCATGATTTCTTACACGCCCTTCGGCCACACCGACTGGGCGCGTACTGTGGCCGATATCAGGGAATTTGGATCTCAGGGTAGGAAAACGGCAGTTGTGTCCACGATAAACGGAGATGCCAATATCTCATTTTACGAGGAGCTGGCTCATCAGGGTGTTACTGCCCAGGATATTCCCGTGCTGGCCTTTTCTGTGGGAGAGGGTGAACTTCAGAAAATGAATGTGAAGCCTCTGGTAGGTCATCTCGCTGCCTGGAACTATTTTATGAGTATCGATACTGCTTTGAACCGGGATTTTGTCTCCAACTGGCAGTCGCATTCTGGTGGTGGACAAGGGGTTACCAACGACCCTATTGAGGCGCAGTTGATTGGTTTTCAGTTGTGGGTCAAGGCCGTCGAAGCGGCTGGTGATACCGGTACCGATGCTGTGCGCGATGCCATTGTTGGCCTGTCTGTAAAAAATCTGTCCGACGGCGATGTAAAAATGCTTCCAAATCATCATCTCAGCAAACCCGCTTATATCGGTAGGGTTAGACCGGATGGGCAGTATGGAATAATCTGGAGTTCGGCTGCGAGTATCCCGGGTGATCCCTGGTTTGATCCGTCCTCGCGCGAGGCTGATAAAGGAAATTAGACGATGCTAAGTCGAGCAAAAATAGCGACGAAAATCCTGCTGGTTACGGTGTTTATCACGCTAACGGTGATTGTAGTCAGCCTTATGGTGTCAAACTACAGCACCAGAAAGGCTCTGGAGCAGGAGGCATACGACCGTTTAACCGCGGTGCGGGAGCTCAAGTCACAGCAGGTTGAAGATTATTTCCAATCTATCCGGCGCCAGGTGCTTACCTTCTCTGAAGACCAGATGGTTGTCGATGCCATGCGGAAATTTTCTGACGCTTTTACCAGTATTCAAGGTGAACTGGTGCCTCGTGCAGAGGATTACCAGGGCGCAACTGCCTCACTCGGCAGCTATTACCAAGAGGAGTTTCTACCCAGGCTGACAGAGAATACGGGTGAACCCGCTTCTTTGGAGAAGCACTGGCCCCAGAAACGTGCAGGGGAGCTTCTCCAGTATCTTTACATTGCCGATAACCCACACAAGACCGGGGAAAAGCATTTGCTTGACGCTGCGGCAGATTACACCAGCTACAGCGGAGCCCATCGCAATTACCATCCGGTAATTCGGTCTTACCTGGAGAAGTTTGGCTATTACGATATCTTTCTGCTGGATGCCGAAACCGGGGATATCGTCTACAGCGTATTTAAGGAGGTGGATTACGGCACCAGCTTGTTAACCGGTCCTTATAGCGAAACCAATTTTGCACGGGCGTTCAGGGAGGCCAGAGACTCCCAGGATAAGGACTTTGTCAGCATTGTCGACTTTGACCCCTATGCACCCTCTTACAATGGAGAGGCATCATTTATCGCCTCGCCCATTTTTGATGGCGAGGAAAAAGTAGGGGTACTGGTATTCCAGATGCCGGTCAATCGTATTAACGACATCATGACTAACAAACAGAGTTGGGCAGACGTGGGCCTCGGGGAGTCAGGCGAGACCTATATTCTGGGCAGTGACTATACCCTGCGCAATCAGTCCCGGTTTCTTATCGAAGATCGTGAGCGCTACCTGGAAATGCTGTTGCAAACGGGAACTCCCCCCGAGGTGGTTGCCAGGATAGACAAGATGGGCACATCTATTGGTTTGCAGACTGTCAATACTGTGGGCGCAGAGTCGGCGATGGCGGGCGAGTCGGGTGCCCGTATTTTTTCGGACTACCGAGGGATTGACGTGTTGTCTTCCTATAGCCCCCTGGAAATTGATGGCCTTCAGTGGGTCATTATGAGTGAAATTGACGAAGCTGAAGCCTTCAGGCACATCGAGAAGTTCCGCGACAGGATGTTGATGCTGGGCTCTGTATTGATCGCACTGGCCGTTTACCTGTCTTATTTTCTGTCTCTCTCCCTGACTCGGCCAATTCGTTTCCTTGGCCAGTCAGCGCAGCAGTTGACCACAGGCAATCTGGAAGAACCGGTAGAGCGCTTGAGCGGGGATGAAATAGGCGACCTCGCGGACAATTTCGAATCCATGCGGGTCAAGCTGAAAGATACTTTCGCAGAAATACAGCGTAAGAACGATGAGCTGGAAGATCGTGTACAGGAGCGAACGGCCGATCTGGATACTGCACTTGAGGCACAGGAAGCACAGAATCGAACTCTTGAAGAAAACTACACCGAGTTGCAGCAGGCGCGAGATGAATTGGTGTCCTCGCAGGAGAGGATCCAGGAGAGTGAACAGCGAGTCAGTACGATCATTGATGCCAGCCCGGATGCAGTTGTGACGATAGACAGGCGCGGCATTATGCAGACGTTCAACAAGTCTGCTGAAACTATTTTTGGGTATGAGGCCGATTACGCCATTGGGAGAAATGTAAAAATCCTGATGCCCAGGGATATTGCCCTTGAGCACGATCTCATCCTGGAAAAATATGACTCTTCACGGGCGTCAACGGTTGTAGGGTCTACGCGTGAAATACCGGGTTGTCGTCGCAACGGTGAGATATTTCCATTGGAGCTCAAAGTCTCCCGGGTAAGCGTTGGAGGCGAAGACACATTTATTGGTCTGCTCCGCGATATTACCGAGCGGAAGGAATTGGAGGCCAGGGAGCAACAAGCTGCAAAAGAGCAACGGCTGCTGGATAGTGTCGGCGCGGTAGGTGCCTCGGCTGACTCCTTCGAAGATGCTCTGCAGCAGGTACTGGACATGTTCTGCGAGACTATCGGATGGGCTGTTGGGCACATCTACCTGATGGATGACAAAGGAAAGAGTTTACGACCCAGTGGTATCTGGCATCTTATGGAGGCTGATCGTTTTACGGATTTTCGAGACCTGACCGATCAAACTAACTTTGCAGTGGGAGAGGGCTTGCCAGGTCGGGTGGCCGAGAGTCGAGAGCCAGACTGGATTCCCGATTTGTTGGCGGATCAAAATTTCCCTCGAAAGAAGCTGGCTGAGCGGCTGGGGTTGAAGGCAGGGCTAGGGCTTCCCATTGTGGTGAAGGACAAGACCATTGCTGTGTTGGAAATGTTTAGTGACAGGGAAGCCAATATTACTGACTCAAACCTGGCTTTGGCGCGGAATGTCGGCGACCAACTCGCCCGGGTCTATGAACGGAAGGAGGTAGCGGAAGAGCTCGCGCGGGCAAGAGATGCTGCTGATGAGGCCAACCAGGCCAAAGGTGATTTCCTTGCGAATATGAGCCACGAAATTCGTACGCCAATGAACGCAGTTATAGGCCTTAGCGATCTCTGCTTGAAGACCGACCTCAGTGCCAAGCAGGAAGACTATCTTGGCAAGATCCACGCTTCGGCTACTTCCCTGCTGGGCATCATCAACGACATTCTGGATTTTTCCAAGATCGAAGCCGGCAAGCTGGACATCGAATCAATCCCCTTCGAAATCGATGCTGTCCTGGAGAACCTGGCCACAATCGTGCTGGTTAAAACCCAGGAAAAGGGCCTGGAACTGATGTTTGACCGCTCACCGGAAGTCCCTTCGGTAATGATCGGTGATCCTTTGCGCCTGGGCCAGATACTGGTCAACCTGTGTAATAACGCCGCCAAATTTACCGAACAGGGTGAAGTCCTGGTGTCTATCAAGCTCAGTGGCCGCAAAGATGACCGGGTGGTGCTGCAGTGCACGGTACGAGATACGGGAATTGGCATGACACCGGAGCAGCAGTCCAAACTGTTCCAGTCCTTCTCCCAGGCGGATACGTCCACCAGCCGCAAATACGGAGGTACTGGCCTGGGGCTGGCCATTTCCAAGCAGTTGGTGGAAATGATGCATGGCACTATCTGGGTCGAGAGCGTGGAAGGCCAGGGTAGTACCTTCGGCTTTGACGTGGAATTGGTTGTTGGCAAGGATACTGGAAAGCGGGCCTTTGAGCCTACCCCCGATGTAGAGGGTCTGCATGCACTCGTGGTCGATGACAATGCGACTTCCCGGGAAATTCTGGATACCTACCTGGAATCGTTTACCTTTGATACCACCCTCACGAGCGGGGCCGACGAGGCCCTCGCGGCGATTGAAAACAGTGAGAGACCCTATGAGCTAGTGCTGCTTGACTGGATGATGCCTGGCAAAAATGGGCTGGAGCTCGCGGCAGATATTCGGGGAATGAAGGCACTGAAAGTGCAGCCGAAATTGATCCTGGTGTCGGCTTTTCATGGGGGCGAGCTTACTGAAAAACCCGGGGCGGAGCATATCGATCACTTCCTGTCCAAGCCTGTCAGCCCCTCCCATCTGTTCGATTCCATTATGCAGGTATTCGGCCATGAAATGGCGGGCGCTATGCATGAGCGGCGCTCACGGGGCGTCATCGATATGGATGCTATGACGCCTATACATGGTGCTCGCGTTCTATTGGTAG
>JAHEML010000307.1:0-4657 GCA_024643705.1 Caldilineaceae bacterium
GCAACCATGCTGGAATCCACAATGGATTCCGCTTGGATTGCACATCAATCAACTTGCTCAACCGACTTTTAAGCGTCGACACGCCTACCCCAAAAAATGTTTTGTCACACGGCTACTACAGTAGTACACGAGGTGCAAGGGGATTGAAAGGTTTGGGTGATCGGAACAAGCCCTAAATGTCTTGTCCTCTGCCAGGGCCATCGTTCCTAGTATTCTAACACATTTCGAAAACCCGCCCGAAAGAAACCCCGTTCCCGCCCAACGCCTGTCCCACGCACCCATTCCCCGTGATCCCCTGCCCATTTCTTTGCAACGAACCAACCCCAACAAGTATAATTCAACAGAACCGTACATCACGACCAAAGCGTTGGGCCAGACAGCATACTTAATCAGCAATCTGCCGAACAGAGGTTGCCTGGCACACCGCCCGTTACCCGAAAAGGACCGATACCCTATGGCAAAGCAAACAAAAAGCAGAAGACCCGCTGGCAAGAGCAACGCCCAACCCCGCAGTTATAGCGAACTCTACGGCAACCGAGATACCCGAATCGGCACTGCCGCCACACCTGCTACCACGACCCGGCGCAAGGCACAAGTCGAAGAAGCCGCCCCCAAGCGTAGTGTGGACAAAGTCGATTGGAAGACCGAATACAGCCAGGTTTTGGGTGATGTGCGCCAACTCTTGCTGATTTCTGCGGCTCTTTTTGCGCTGATGGTTATACTGGGTTTTGTGATGTAACTGTGTCTGGTGTTGCGCCCCTTTGACTGATCAGGAGCACCGCACTGGCGTGGAGCATCCAACAGAGGAAGAAGTTGCGCGTGTAGAAAAAGAGAATGGCCGTAGTAATCAACAACAGCCCAAACACAAAACGTTGATAGGTCGACTTGTGCCGGACAAATATCTCAGGCAGAGCCAACGCCGAAGCCAACCAGATCGACCAATAGTTGGGCACTTCAGGTGGCGTGGGCAGAGTCAGTAGCAATTCCCACACGGCCCCCCGCAAAAAGACCCAGTGGAACTCCAGTGCACCGGCCCAAACAATCTCTTCCAAAAGGGCGCGCGCCAGGGGGATCTTTGCATCCGCGGTCGTTTCTTCCGCCCTTACTTCCCTGTGCAACGTTGCCCGCACCAAGGCCAGCAGCAGCCAAATGGCAAAGATCAGCCCTACACCCAGCCCCAAACCAGCCACCCAATCAATATCGCTGAGGCCAAGCAGACGGGGCGAGAGACCCCCAACCAGAAGACCAAGATAGGGAATTAGCACCCAACGTCCCATATTCACCCATCGGCTTGCATGGGCGGGCAAAAGGCGCGACGCAACCATCCCCACCAACCCAGCCATAACAAAGCTCACAACCAACCAGAAGCCTGGTTGCATGGGGGATAATTGGCCGATGAACCACTCGAAAGAAAGTCCAGATAAAGTCATGCGGCGCATTGTAGCAGAGAAACCCCTACCCGGAAAACATTCATGAGTTTGCGACGCATCCTTTTCATTCTGCTGATCCTTCTCATCCTGGTCATCCTGCGCCCTGGCGTGGTCAAATCCGAAGTCCAGCGCATCTACACCCAACGCAACACCATCTGGCGTCTTCTCTCGTTGGTCGTCATTCTGTATTTGCTTTATGGCCTCTACACAATATGGAGCGGCGGCTATGACTGGTAGCGAACTACTCGAGATAGCAGTAGACGTGGACGGCGAAGCAGCCGAAGCGGTCAGCGAGCTTTTCAACCGCTACAACGGCGGCGGCTGGGAAGAAGACAGCGCCACCGGCGAAGCATCCGGCGGCGGCGCTGTCATCGAAGTCACCGGCTTCGACGATCTCAACCAGCCCATCACCGGCGAATACCGGCTCGTTGTCAAAACCTACATCAAGCCCGGTCGTCGTGGGGCAGAAACCCGCCGCCTGATCGAAGAAGGGCTGTGGCGGCTCAGCCTGCTCTATCCCATCCCCGAACCCGCCATCCGCACCGTGCGCGAAGAAGACTGGGCACACGCCTGGAAACGCTTCTACAAACCCATGCGCATCGGCCAGCGGGTTATCCTGGCCCCTGCCTGGGAAGAAGTCGAGAGCCGCCCCGGCGATATTGTCGTCGCGCTGGAGCCGGGCATGGCATTTGGCACGGGTATGCACCCCACCACCCGGCTCTGTGTAGCCGCGCTGGAAGAACTGGTGCAGCCCGGCATGGCCGTGTTGGATATAGGCACAGGCAGCGGTGTACTCTCCATTGTGGCTGCCAAACTGGGCGCTGCCCCCATCCACGCCACAGATATCGATCCCCTGGCCGTAGACTCGACCCACGACAACGCCAAGCGCAACAATCTCGCCCTGGGGCCAGATTCTCTCACCGTGGCCCAAGACAGCGTCCCCGCGGGCATGGCTGGCCGTTTCCCGCTGCTCGTCGCCAACATTCTGGCCGAAATTCTGGCCGGACTCTTCAACGGCATCTACGGCAACCCACCCCTCGCCGAGCCATTAGCTCCCGGTGGTCGGATGATCCTCTCGGGCATTATTGAAGAAAAAGTGAACATCGTCATCGACGCCGCCGCCCACCACGGCTTTGTCGAAGAATCCCGCAAGCTGGAAGGGGATTGGGTGGCGCTGATTCTGAAACGTAAAGCGTAAACATGCACCGCTTCTTTCTCCCTCACCCCCCCATTGCCCCTGGTCAATCGGTTGACCTCGCTGCTCTCGCCCATCAGTTGTACTCTGTGCTGCGCCTATCCCCTGGCGATTCGATTCTTCTCCTCGACGATACCGGCTACGCCTATCCAACCGAGATCGTCCAGTTGGCGCGCAGCAACGCGCAAGGGCATGTTTTGGAGAAACAGGCTGCAACCGGCGAGCCGCCGATCCATCTGTCTCTCTACCTTTGCGCGCTGAAAGCAGACAAATTCGAGTGGGTGCTGCAAAAAGGGGTGGAGATCGGGGTCAGCCGCTTTGTGCCGGTGATCAGCAGCCGCACCATCGTGCGCCCGGCAGAGAAGATCAGCCGCAAATATGACCGGTGGCAAGCCATTATCCGCGAAGCTGCCGAGCAGTGCGGGCGAGGACGACTACCCACCCTGGCCGAGCCATTGGGCTGGTCGGCTGCGCTGGCTGATGCCACGGGGCTACGGCTGATGCCCTGGGAAGCCCTGGGTGGAGAAGCTCTCCCATTGGGCGCTGCGCTGACCCGTGGACAATCTCCGGCAGCGTGCAGCCTGCTCGTTGGGCCAGAAGGAGGGATCGACGATGCCGAAGCTGCCGATGCGGTTGCGGCTGGCTGGCTGGCTGTCACCCTTGGCCCCCGCATCCTGCGTGCCGAGACAGCCGCGCTCACCGCGGCCGGGCTGATTATGCACCGACTGGGCGATCTGGGGTAGCGAGCGGGTGTAAGGTGGTGGCAAATAGATGCCTATCCCGCGCTGTTCCCGACCAAAAATTGGGGCAGATCATCTAAAGTCGGGCAGCCAAGCTGTCCCATGGTCGATTGCAATTCTGCCTTCAAAATCCCCATCACATGCTCTCCCCCAGCCTGATCCAACGCCGCCACTGCGTAGAGGAATGGACGGCCCATCAGCACAAAATTGGCTCCCAACGCCAGCATCCGGGCAATGTCCAGCCCTGTGCGCACACCCCCATCGGCGATCAGCGGAACATCCGGCCCCACCGCGGCACGAATTTGGGGCAGTACCGAGACGGCTGAAGGGGCCGCGTCCAATTGCCGCCCACCATGATTCGAGACGATCACGCCATCGGCTCCCAGGGCCATGTACATTTTGGCGTCTTCGGGATCAAGCACACCTTTGACAAGCAACTTGCCGGCCCATTCGGCCCGAATCTCCTCGAAGCGTTGGGCCGTGATGTGCAGCCCCATCCGCTCTTCGATGTACTTGGTCGACTCGCGGATCGACCGCCCCACGTTGCTGGATTGGCCCGCATCATGATAGGGCTTCAGGTTGACGAATTGGGGGACGCCAGTGCGCAACATGCGCAACGCCCAACCGGGATGGGTTCCCATCTGCCACAGGGTTTTGAGATCGAAGCGTGGGGGAACCGAAAGGCCGTTGTGGATGTCGTGGTCGCGCCGGGTTTTGAAGGGCACGTCCACCGTTACCATCACGGTTTCGTAGCCAGCCGCTGCACACCGGCGCAGAATGTCTTTGCGGACTTCCGGCTCTTGGGGTGTGTAGAGCTGAAACCAGGCGTGATCCCCGGCGATGGTGCGCGTCTCTTCCAGGCTGATGGTGGCGACGGTGCTGAGGGTGTAGGGGATTCCCTGGGACTTGGCCGCCGCGGCCAGAATCCGCTCGGAATTGGGCCAGACCAACCCGGACAGCCCCATGGGGGCCACGCCAAAGGGCGCGCGATACTCTCTGCCCAGAAAGTGGCAGCGCTGGTTGGGCTTGTCGGCCTGGTTGGTGTAGCGAGGCATGAGTTCGACTTGATCCAGGGATTCCTGATTTTTGCGCACAGAAACCCCTCGGCTGATCCCGTTGAACATATAGTCCCGGGCAAAGCCAGGGATTCGCCGTTTGGCGCTGGCTTCCAAATGGGCCACGCTGGGGTATTGTTTGTCGATGTTCATTGTCTGTTGGGTGTTCCTCGTGGGTGGAGTGGATACGGAAGACAAGACGCGATGAAGGTTGACAAAGCGTGGTGCCGAAGAGAC
>JAHEML010000307.1:4670-5619 GCA_024643705.1 Caldilineaceae bacterium
TATCCCGGTCAAGCAGCAATCTGGTTATTATAGTCGCTTCGTCAATCCGCGCAACCAACGAGGATATCGGTCTGCTCCAAGGGGATTGGGGCAAGCACGCTGGAATAGACATCCAGCATTTGGGTGGCAATGGCCCGCCAACTGTATTTTCGTGCTTCTTTGCGGGCCATACGGCCTATGTCTCTGCGCAGCAGCTCGTCGCCAATCAGCAGACCCATGCGCTCTGCCAGTTCTTCTGGCGCTCGCGGTGGCACCAAAAAACCGGTCACACCATCCTTGATAAGATAGCGGAGGCCGCCCACACTGGTCGCAATGACCGGCGCTCCACAGGCCATTGCCTCTAGCCCCACCATGCCAAAGCTCTCGTAATGGGAGGGCATGAGCACCATATCGGCTGCCGAATAGAAATCGGGCAGGACCGACTGCTGGCGAGCGCCGACAAAACGTACTGCGCGCTCCAGGTTAAGCTCGGTGCGCAGAGCTTGCAACCGGGCCATCTCCGAATCCAATTGGGCAGCCCAGGGGCTTCCACCCACAATGGCAACTGTCAACTGTTCGGCCAGCTGCGGGCTGTTGTCGTAAAGCAGGCGGGTGGCCTGGAGAATGGTGTCAATGCCTTTCAGTGGCTCGATGCGCCCCACAAAGAGGGCGATGATCCGATCCAGGGGCAGCTCCAATTGGCGGCGAACATCGGTCTGTTTGCGGGGATGAAAATTACACAGATCGACGCCCGGTGGAATGATGGCAATCTTGTTGGGGTCGGCCCCGTAGAGCTGCACGAGCTGGTCTTCTTCGGCTGGGGTTGCCGCCACCAACCGAGTGGCCAAGCGCGTAATGTGCTCTTCGCCGGCAATGCGTTCCTGGCTTGCCCGCTGCGCCTCGTCCTGAGCTATCTGGTTTTTCATATGCCCCAGGGTATGATACATCTGTACAACCGGGATCGGCCCCC
>JAHEML010000308.1:0-4086 GCA_024643705.1 Caldilineaceae bacterium
AGCGGCGCTTCTTCTTCGATGAATTCCAGCAGTCGTTTGCGCTCTTGCAAATCGTCCGCGTTCTGGTCGTAGTAGCCCACCTGCACCGTCTCGCCCCACTCCAGGGTGCCGCTGTCGGGAACCAACTTGCCCGCCAAAATCTCCAGAAATGTGCTTTTGCCGGCACCATTTGCACCCAGAATCCCCAATCGATCCCCCGGTTCCAGGCGGAAATCCACTCCGTCCACAACCCGCACGCCGTCATATGCCTTCGTCAACCCGGCGGCTGTGAGCACCTTGGTTCCCAGCCGACGCGAGGCCAAGGCCATTGCTACCCGCTCTTCGCCCGAGTCGTAGACCAGCTTCTCGATTTCGGCAAAGCGTTCTTTGCGGGCCTTCTGCTTTGTGCCGCGGGCCATGGGCATCCGGCGCACCCATTCCAGTTCACGTTTGAGAAACTGGCGGCGCTTCTGTTCGGCGGCGGCCAACTTTTCGTGGCGTTCTTCCCGCAGCTCTAAATAACGGCTATAGTTGCCGGGATAGAGCACAAGCTCCCGCCGATCCAACTCCACAATGCGGTTGACCACCCGATCCAAAAAATAGCGATCGTGGGTCACCATCAGCAGGCTTCCCGGCGTTGTCACCAGATATTCCTCCAGCCAGTCGACTGTTTCAGCGTCGATGTGGTTGGTCGGCTCGTCCAAAATTAACAGGTCGGCTCGGTCGATAAGAGCGCGGGCCAGGGCAACCCGTTTGCGTTGCCCGCCGCTCAGGGTGCCAACCTGGGCGTCGAAGTCGGCAATGCCCAGCTTGGTGAGAATGGCTTTGGCATTGGCTTCGGCAGCCCAGCCGTTTTCCTGGCCCATTCTGGCCGAAAGTTCGAGCAATTTCTGCTGCAACTCCGCGTCCTGGGGTGCGCGTTCCAGCCGTTGGCTGGTCGATTCGTAGGCGGCCAGCAATTGCATTTGGGGCGAATCGCTGCGGAATAGCTGTTGCAGCACGGTTGCGTTGTCGTCCAGGGCTGGTTCCTGGTGCAGAAACTCAACCCGCACATGGCCCCATAGGCTTAAGCTGCCGCTGTCGGGGGCTTCTTCCCCCGCGATCAGGCGCAGGAGCGTGGTCTTGCCGCTGCCGTTCACGCCGATCAGCCCGATGCGTTCGCCGGTGTTGATGGACAGGTTCACTTTGTCCAGCAGCAGCCGTTCGGAGTATTGTTTGGAGACTGCTTCCAGGGTGAGGAGGTTCATTGTCTTTTGGTCGATAGGTTGGATTGTGACATTACTTCACTTCACTTCACTTCACTTCATTTTACCATCTGTGGCGGCTCAACAAGCAGGATTCCTTCGTTGGCAGCTATTTCGTGCAAAGCCGGGGTGAAACCAGACTTGGCAAATAGGGTGTATGTCACCTGCGACCACTCGCCGCCTTCCATCAGGCGTTGGGTCTTGCGTAGCAGATCCGCCAGAATGTTGACACCCACAGGCCGGGTCGTCCATTTGCATTCACCGACCAACAGTGCTCCATCCGTGTTGTTGATGGCAACCACGTCAATCTCTTCGTCGGCCACCCACCAGCGCCCTATTCGTTCGGGCAGAAATGGCAGTTGGTTGCCAAGAGCCAGACGGGCCACATACTGCTGGGCTGCCAGCTCGAAGGCATAGCTGGCAAACTGATCAAAACCAGGGCGCACCCGCTGTTCCAAAACCGCTGTGCTAAGACCAAACCCCAGGCTCCCTTGATTGGGGTGAACAAAGCGAAACCAGAAGCGCAGGAAGGCGTCTTGCAATTGGTAAATGCCACGCCGACTCTTTTCCGGCTGGCGTTCGGTCACAGAGACTTCCCGCTCAACCAGGCGCATCTGGCGCAGGATGTCGAGATAGCGGCTCACTGTGCGCCCGTCGCCTTCGCCCACTGCCTGTGCAATCTCGTTCAATCGGGTACGCCCCTGGGCAATGGCACGCAAAACAGCGAAATAATTGCGTGGATCGCGCAATTCCTCCATCAACAGTAACTGGGGTTCGTTGTGCAGGGTTCCCTGATCGGAAAGAATGTGCTGGTGAATATTGGTGTAGATATCCTGCTGGTCGGAGAAAATACGCAGGTAATAGGGCATCCCACCCAGAACCGCCCAGGCTTCGATCTGTTCGATAGGCGTGTAGTTGGGGTAGAAGGCTGCGGCCGCGGGCAGTTGTAGAGGGCGCAGATAGTTGGCACCGGTGCGGCGACCATACAGGGGCGCACGATAATTGAGGATTTCCCGTTCAATAATTCCCATATAGGAGCCACACAGCACAAGAAAAACCTTGGAGTCCCGCAACCGTTCGTCCCACACTTTCTGAAGAACCGATGGAAGCGATTTACTGCCCTCGATCAAGTATGTGATCTCATCCAGGATGACGATTGGGCGCCCTGGTAATGTAGCCAATGCCTGAAAGGCTGCTTCCCAATTAGGAAAGCTGAATCCCTCGACGGCTTCGCCATGCAGAAAGCGCCAGATTTCCTGGGAAAACGCAGCCAACTGGGAAGCATCGGAATTGAGGGTTGCGACGAAGAAGATATGGGGCTTATCTCCACAAAAGGCACGCAGCAGCTCAGTCTTGCCCACCCGTCGTCGGCCATAGAGGATGAATA
The DNA here is from genome assembly GCA_024643705.1 of Caldilineaceae bacterium. Lineage (GTDB taxonomy): Bacteria > Chloroflexota > Anaerolineae > Caldilineales > Caldilineaceae > JACQGT01. The sequence continues at coordinate 2,611 of JAHEML010000308.1, forward strand.
ACTGGGCTTCCGGAGCCTGATAAAGTTCATTCAGTTGGTTGAGTTCGGATTCTCGGTTGATAAACATAGCACCCGCCATTAGCACCCAGTACGATTAGTCTAATTGTGTGTAGTCTAGCACCATTGTGGGTACGCGGCAAGCTTAAATGTGCAGCAAGCACGTATGTCAGTAACACATGGAAGCGTTATGCACCCTCGTGCCGCCACCCAGCCAGCATCTGATCCATCACCCAGGTGGTACGGGCTGCGCTTTCGCCTGTGCTCGGGCAGAATCCCTCCCCGTTCAGCTCGTCCACAATTGTCTGGATCAGGGGCTGATGCACATGATCCGGCTGGGTGATGAGGATTTCCTCCACGCCCGCGGCTGTTGTCAATTGGATGGGGCTGGTGTCGAAGCAGACGTAGCCAATGCGTCCCAGCGGCCCTTCCAGTTCAGTCCAATCCAGCCTGTCGGACGCGGTGAAAAACCAGCTTCCTGTGCCCAGCGCGCCGTTGGCAAAGACGAAAGTGCCCGTCACATTATCCTCGGCGGGGTAGTGGCCACCCTGGTTGGTGGCAAAACCCGACACCGACCGAATAGGACCGACGAGCATGTCCACAATATCCAGCATGTGCGCGGCCAAATCCAGGAAAAGCCCGCCACCCGCGATAGCTGGGTTCACCCGCCAAGGTAGATCGACCAAATCCATTGGCTCGCCGAGCCGGTGCAATTGGGCCGAGACAGGTTGGCGCAGACGGATATTCACCGAGCGCACGTCGCCGATGACACCGCTTGCCAGCAATTCCTGAATCTTGACGAATTTGGGCAACCGTCTCCGGTAGTATCCCACCCACAGGGGAACCCCCGCGGCCTTGCACGCTGCCACCATTTCCAGGCAGTCGGCATAGGTGGGGGCCATGGGCTTTTCCACATAGACAGGTTTGCCCGCGGCCGCGGCCAGCAGGGTATATTCTTTGTGGGAACTGGGCGGCGTTGCCACGTAGACTGCATCTACCTCCGGGTCGTCGATGAGCCGTTGGGCGTCGTCGTACCAGCGCTGCACATTGTGGCGTTGGGCAAAGTCGGCGGCCAGTTCGCCGTTGCGTCGCATCACAGCCACCAGGGCCGAATTGCGCGCCTTTTGAAAGCCCGGTCCGCTCTTCACTTCGCACACATCCCCACAGCCGATAATTCCCCAGCGGATTGTTGTCATCTGGATTCCCTGACCTTTCGTTTGATATGTTTGTAATCCGGAAGGGATGGTGGGATAATAGGCTGGTGCCGAAGAAAACCAGCCTCAGCACCCCATTCACTCACTATCGGCGACCGTCTATGCGTATTCCCACCTTTATTTTCGTCATTCTGCTCTTTCTGGCAAGTGCGCTGCCCGTTTCCGCAGCAGATCCAGCCTGTCCACTTTGCGCGCCCACACCGGCAGGTACGCTTGTTCTGCCCTATCGTTGGGCCGATGATGGGCTGATTGCGCTGAAGCAGAA
>JAHEML010000308.1:4096-5612 GCA_024643705.1 Caldilineaceae bacterium
CCGGCGGGGCAACGGCTGGTCGGGCCGGTTGGAGAGCGGCATCGATGTGCGCACATCTCCTTTGCAGGTGGCCGGTGATCTGAACGGGGACGGCATCGACGACCGGGCGCTTCTGCTGGAAAGCCGTGCCAGCCGTCGGGGACCCTTTGCCGCCGGAACTCGCTGGGAGTTGCTTGTTCTGCTGGGGGATGCGGATGGTACAGAAAGCCCCGTCGCGGGGATCACCTTTAGCCTTGCCTTCAAGGTGACCGCTCTTTCCATTGCCGACGGTGCGCTACACACAACTCTCGCGGCAGGGCAAGAGGCCACCGACACAGCTTTTGTGCTGGAAAGCGACGGGCTGCAGCGGGCCGATGGACAACTCACCATGCTGACCCATTTGGTGCGCCGGGAGGAGACTCTTTCGAAAATTGCCGCAAAGTATGGGGTCTCGATGGGCGAATTGATGGCCCGCAATGGTATTGCCGATGCCAATCAAGTCTATATCGGCCAGGCTCTTTCCATCCCGCCCACACCGCTAGCCCACGAAAACGTGGGTGGTGTGCCTTTCCTCTTTATTGGGTTGCCCGGTGAAGAGCTACGCGCCAGCGAAACTGCCTTGCCCTTGCGTCCGGCCCAGCATATCGTCCAGCCCGGCGAGCGCTGGGACGAGATCGCCGCCGCGCATCACGTCTCTCTGCCCGCGCTGATCGATCGCAACGGGCTGCGTCTCAGCGCTCGGCCTATGCCAGGGCAGGTGATCTTCATCCCCGGCATCCCCCAGAACAAAGTGATCTACCTCACCTTCGACGACGGCCCCCACAAAGAGTGGACCCCCAAATTCCTCGATCTTCTGGCTCGTTTTCAGGCCCACGCTACATTTTTTGTTAACGGCGTCTACGCCACCCTCTACCCCGAACTGATTCAGCGGGAAGTGAACGAAGAGCATGGGGTGGCGAACCATACTTACTACCATTCTCATCTGGACAAGCTCAGCCAGGATCGGGTGGCCTGGGAGTTGATCGCCACCCAGACGGCGATCGGCGTTGACAACCAAGCCCCCTGCTTCCGCCCGCCCTACGGCATCTTGCCCCCCGATGCCTGGAATACGGTTGTCAACCAGGGCTACGAAGTGGTGATTTGGGACATCGACAGCCTGGACTGGAAGAGTTCCGATGCCGAAGCCATTGCCGCACCTGTGCTGGAGCGAGCCTACGATGGCGCGATTGTGCTGATGCACGACGGCGGGGAAGAGCGCCCCGCGACCCTGGCCGCGCTGGAAACCGTGCTGACAGAATTAGGTGCCCAGGGCTACCGCTTCGAAGCGTACTGCAAGTGATGATAGAATCACACGCGTCACCGCGTCACCGCGTCACCGCATCACCCGCACCTTCTTGCTTCATCAGCGCGAACCCCATCAGCCCCAGCAGGGCCATGCCTGCCCAAAAAAGATAGGGTATGCCTGGGCCATAGACCGACAGACTGTTGCCGATGGGTGGCGATAAGACTGAGCCGATCTGCGAAATGGACATAATCA
>JAHEML010000309.1:0-1205 GCA_024643705.1 Caldilineaceae bacterium
AGTTTGCACCGGGCACAGGGCAAGCCCCAATCCCGCGCGCCGGGGGATCCACCCGCGGCAGGGCCAGCGCCCGATGCCCAACTTGCCCTGCTCGAGCTGCCCAACCGTTTGGCCGCGGCGGGCATTGGTACGCTGGAAATCTGCCACTTTCACTTCCCCAGCACAGACGCCGGATACCTGGCCGAACTGCGGGCCGCGGCCCAGGGTGCGGGTGTAGAAATTTTCAGCATTCTCGTTGATGCCGGGGACATTACCCAACCCGATCCAACTTTGCAGGATCGAGATTTGGCGTGGATTCGCGGCTGGCTGGATGTGGCGGCAACGATTGGAGCGTCCCACAGCCGGGTGATCGCTGGCTATTCCGCGGTCGAAAATCAGCCAGGTGATGATCTGCGGCATCATCCGGTGATCCAGCGCAGCGCAGCCAATTTGCGTGGGCTGGCCGCCCACGCAAGCCGGCAAGGTGTGCGGGTGATCACAGAAAACTTTCGCCCCACGGCACAGCGGGCCGACCAACTTCTCGCTATCCTGGACCTGTGCGAAGGAGAGGTGGGGCTGTGCGCGGATTTTGGCAACTTCAAGGGGCCGGACAAGTATGACGAGCTATCGGCCATTGCGCACCAGGCCAATTCGATCCATGCCAAGGCGCTCTATGATGAAGAAGGGCGACCGGATCGGGCCGAGCTGGAGCGTTGTCTGTCGATTATGACGGAAGCCAGTTTCGAGGGGCCGATCTAGCTCATTTTCGACACGCCTTTTCATCGGGGCGAGGACGAATGGGTGAATCTGGCGGCATTGGGCAGCATCGTACAATCCTTTATCAACTAAGCCTGCAACGCACACAAAACGAAAGAAGTGATCAACATGTCTACACCCTTCAATGGTCTTGGTCTTCATCTGGGCAATCTTTCCCGCCTCTCCAACGCGCAGAGCCGATCCATCAGCCCAGAAAACTTTAGCGGAGCCAAAGGCGAAGGCGGCAAAGCCATCGAGGGAACCGGCGCGGTGGCAGCCAGGGAGTTAGGCCAGGGATGGAAGGTTTCGCCCAGCATTCATATTGCGCCCAACGAGACGGTCACACTGGCCGAAATTGATGGGCCAGGCGCGATCCAGCATATTTGGTGCACGGTGCATCCCCAGCATTGGCGGCGGCTGGTTCTGCGCATCTATTGGGATGGGGAAGAGACGCCTTCGGTCGAGACGCC
>JAHEML010000309.1:1215-5612 GCA_024643705.1 Caldilineaceae bacterium
TGCAGCGGGTGGGGCGAACGCTGCAATGTCAACTCGTTGCCTGTGGCTGTCAACCCGGCAGGTGGGTTCAACAGCTATTGGGAGATGCCATTTCGGGGCAGTACCCGCATTACCCTGGAAAATCTGTCGCCAGACGAGGTGCGGGGTTTCTACTATTCCATCGATTACACCCTGACCGACGTGCCACAAGATGCGGCCTATTTCCATGCCCAATGGCGGCGCAGCAACCCCCTGGCCTATGCAACCGTGCATACATTGCTGGACGGGGTAGAGGGGCAAGGCCACTATGTGGGAACCTACATTGCCTGGCAATCGAACACAACGGGCTGGTGGGGGGAAGGGGAGATCAAGTTCTATCTGGATGGAGACGGCGAGTGGCCGACGATTTGTGGCACAGGCACCGAGGATTATTTTGGCGGCGCGTGGAACTGGGAACACCCCAAAGGCCAATATGGTGTCTACTCCACGGCCTACTTGGGCCTGCCCCAGGTCATCCAGCCGGATGGTCTCTATCGCAGCCAGAGCCGCTTTGGCATGTATCGATGGCATGTGCAAGACCCGATTCGTTTTCAGGCCGACCTTCGTGTGACGATTCAGGCGCTGGGGTGGCGTTCGGCGCTGGAGGACAAACGCCGCTATTTGCCCCTGCAAGATGACATTGCCTCGACTTCTTTCTGGTATCAGAGCGAACCCCATGCCCCATTCCCCCAGTTGCCTGGGTTGAACGAACTCGAAGTAATTTGAGGCGAGCAGCAACGTAGCTTTTGATAAAAGTGTGTAAAAAATGGCTCTTTGCTGCCAAAAGCGAGCTATTGTATACTCAAGGTACCCGCATTTTTGGGCCTATGGCCCTTACCCCTACAACCTCATCTGTACGCAGGAACCAAGTACGATTGAATGAACACCCTGCTACACAGATCTATACAGACGACAGGAGGCCCCGTGCATTTGTCCTGCTCAATGTATATTCCTACCTTTACAATTCCAAGAACTGCGTTGGATAATTCGGCTGTCTGATCCCCAACTGTTCCGTCGTTTGGGTTCTTTACAAAAAATATCGTTGACAGTAGGTCCGTTCACCCACTGGCAACGTTTTGTGTCGCTATGTTTATGGGCCGCCCCATGTGGACCAACCCGCACCGAAACAACAGAAAGGAAGCGTTACGATGGCCGAAAAAATCACCTATTCGATCAGTGCCCAGGTATCCAACGGACCCAAAATCTCAGAGTCTAAATTGATTTCGGTTGAGGGCTACGACAAGACCCAAGTAAGCGTAGTCGATACGGCAGCCGACTTCGAGGTCAACATCCAGCCAGCCGGTGCTGGTTTGGCTCGCTTTCTCTGCATCACATCATCGGCCTACGACAGCACCATCACCTATAAGGTGAACAGCGCCGCGTCGCCGGATGAGATTCCCCTGGATGGACCTCACCTGCTTGTCGGCGCGGGCGCTGTCTCTCTGCTGGATAGCGAACCCACCAAGCTATTCTTTTCCAACGGTTCGGGTGCCGATGTAACCATCGACATTCTCGTTGGCCGGGATGCGACACCGTAGCACTGTATCTACCGGTACACCGTACTATTTGTCTGATTTTCTTGCATGTTCAAAGGGAGGGCCTTCTATGCCAGCTTCACTGACTTACCCAGGTGTCTACATCGAAGAAGTACCCAGTGGTGTTCGCACCATCACCGGCGTAGCCACATCGATCACAGCGTTCGTCGGTCGGGCGCGGCGCGGGGTGACCAACGAGCCAACCCGTATCCAAAATTACGCCGACTACGAACGGGCATTTGGCGGCCTATGGGCCGAAAGCACCATGAGTTATGCAGTTTCCCACTACTTTCTGCATGGGGGAACCGATGCCATTATCGTCCGGGTCCACAATGGAGCCACCGCGGCCACACTAACTCTACCTGCCGGAGCCGAAACCTTGACCCTGGTTGCCACAAGCCCTGGCGAATGGGGCAACAATCTGCAAGCCACCGTCGACTATGACACCAAAGACAAGGACGAAGCCTCACCGGATGTCAATCTGTTTAACCTGACCATCGAAGAGATTAACCCCGACACGGGCAATGCAATCGCCACCGAGACCTTTCTCAACGTCTCCATGAGCGACGCTTCGCCCCGTTCGATTGAAAAGGTATTGGAATACAGTTCGGTTCTGGTCCAAGTGCAGGGGGCACTCCCCAGCGTGCGCCCCGACCCTGTCACCAGCACAGACAACATCGACGGCGGCAACGGCAGCCCTGTCACAGACACCGAAGTCACCGGGGATGAGGCCGCGCGTACGGGTATCTATGCCCTGGACAAGACCGATCTCTTCAACCTGCTCTACATCCCGCCGCTAACCCGTGACACAGACGTGGGAGTTGACACGACCCTTGCCGATGCCGCCAAATATTGCCAAGATCGCCGCGCCCTGTTGATTATCGATCCCGGAGCTACTTGGACAACCGTAGCCGCAGCGGTTACTGGGATCAACGACATTCGGGCCAAATTGGGCAATGCCTTGGCAATCAACGCCAGCGTCTATTTCCCCCGCCTGAAAATGGCCGACCCGCTCAAGGAAAACCGCACAGAGACCTTTGCTCCCGGTGGCGCGGTGGCTGGGATCTATGCCCGCACCGATTCCCAGCGGGGTGTCTGGAAAGCACCGGCAGGCATCGACGCATCTTTGGCGGGTGTGCGCGAACTTTCGTACAAATTGAGCGATGGCGAAAATGGCACAATTAACCAACTTGGGCTGAATGCCCTGCGCACCTTCCCGGTCTATGGAAACGTGGTTTGGGGTGCGCGTACCTTGGCCGGCGCGGATCGGCTATCGTCGGAGTGGAAATATGTGCCCATCCGCCGCCTGGCCCTTTTCATCGAAGAGAGCCTCTATCGGGGAAGTCAATGGGTTGTTTTCGAGCCGAACGACGAGCCGCTTTGGGCGCAGATTCGTCTGAACGTTGGTTCGTTCATGCAAAGCCTCTTCCGACAGGGCGCGTTTCAGGGATCGTCTCCCCGCGAAGCCTACTTTGTCCGGTGCGACCGTACAACCACCACCCAGAACGATATCGACCGTGGTATCGTCAACATCATGGTGGGCTTTGCGCCGCTCAAGCCTGCCGAATTCGTCATCATCCAGATTCAGCAGATCGCTGGACAACTGGACACCTAGAACGAGGTGTAGCGGCATTACGTGTAGCGGCATTACGAGTAGCGAAAAAGGTTACAAAAGAAGCAGCAAAACCACAGGAGGGATGGCTGGGCAGACAGTAACGGGGAGACAGATGAAACCGGCCTGTCCCAAGAGCGGGCCAGCATGATGGATGCTTCTTACTTTCATTTTCAAGGAGAAACCCATGGCACAATTCAGCGTGAACCCACAGCGCTTTGATCCCTACAAAAATTTCAAGTTTCGGGTGAAATGGGATGGCCGTTATGTGGCCGGTGTGAGCAAAGTCGGTGCCCTCAAGCGCACCACAACACCGGTCGAACACCGGGAAGGTGGCGATCCCAGCACGGTTCGCCGTTCGCCCGGACAGACAAAATTTGAAGCCATAACCCTGGAGCGTGGCGTGACCCACGATACAGAGTTTGAAAAATGGAGCAACAAAGTCTGGAACTTTGGCTCCGGCCTCGGCGCGGAAGCATCCCTAAAAGACTTCCGCAAGGATATTATCATCGAGATGTACAACGAAGCAGGTCAACTGGCGATCGCGTACAAAGTTTTCCGCTGCTGGGTCTCCGAGTATCAAGCCCTGCCTGAATTAGATGCCAGCGGCAATGCGGTGGCTATCCAGACAATCAAGCTGGAAAATGAAGGCTGGGAGCGCGATTACGACGTGAGCGAACCGACAGAACCCAGCTTTACCGAACCGGCTGGATAGCAGCCATGCGCTCACTGGTTGCGGCAGAGCTTCTTGAACTGTGGGAGCGGGAACGACTTTCCCCGCCCTGGCAAAAAGCGTTGTCTCTCTTGACGATCGCGTGTCCCGACTACAGCCCGGACGACCTGGCAACCCTCGCTATTGGTCGCCGGGATGGGTTGTTGTTCCAACTGCGGGAATGGACATTCGGCAACGAGCTTGCAAGCATGGCCCGCTGCCCAGAATGCAGCGAACAGGTGGAATTCGTCTTTACAGCCGGAGACATCGGGGCCGTACCGTATGAGAACGACGGTTCCCCAGGAAGCCCCAGCGACCCAGAGATCATCGACTTTCGGCTCGTTGGGTATCGGGGGAGAGTGCGTCTGCCCAACACCAGGGATATGGCAGCGATCGCGGCCATTGCCGACCAGCAGGCAGCTTACGACGCCTTGCTTGCCTCCTGTGTTGTCGAACTTTCGCCTCTTGCGGGCAAGACGTTTGAAGACGAGTCGAAACAAGATGATGATCTCCCGGCAAG
>JAHEML010000310.1 GCA_024643705.1 Caldilineaceae bacterium
TCTTCAAATTCGCCCGAAAATTTCAGGCCTGCGCCAAGCCCGATGTGGATTTGGCCGTAGTCTTGGGAAAAGGGGGTTGGATTGGGGGGGCAAAGTGCCAAGGCACGACGATAGAATTGCAGAGAAGATTCGTAGGCGCTGCGTCGGTTGGCATTCTGGGCTGCTGTGACAAAATAGTGGATCGCTTGTTCGGGTTCTTCCGAATGGCTGTAGTGATATGCCAACGATTCGGCGCGCTCGTCGTTTGGAAAAAAGTCGCTATCGCGGATCACGGTGGCAACTATGCCGTGGAGTTGTCGGCGGCTTTTGTGCAGCATGGTGCTATAGACGGCTTCTTGCACAAGTACGTGACGAAAGGAAAAACCAATCTCGCTTCCTACCGGCTCCTCGGCCAGGAACTGACGATCGACCAATTCGTCGAACATCTCTAGAAGCTTTTCTACATCGATCTGAACCAATTGCTGAAAGAGTGAAAAGGAGAAGGAGCGGCCAATCACTGCAGCAAGTTGCATGGTACGCCGTAACGACTCACCCAGGCTATCGTAACGGGCCAGGATCAGTCCGCTCAGGGAAGGTGGCACCCTTTCCATAAGCGCCTCAACTTTTAGCGGGTCCCAGAGTGGCACAGGCAAAATCTCTGTTTGGTCTGCCGGGGTTGGCTGCTCCAATAGCTTTTCCAGCAACATGCGTACAAGCTCTTCAATATAGAATGGATTGCCCTCGGCTCGCCGTGCGATGTGATGCTGAATGGTGGGAATTTGAATGTCTGCCTGGGAGAGGAGTTGTTCGATCAAGGTGTATTCCTGGTCACTGCTCAGCGCCTGCAACCGGAGGTCCATGTGGCTTTGGTTATTTTTCTCCAGGGTGGATAGAACCGTGCGCAGGGAATCGTCTTCTCCGTATACTCTGGAAACGAGGATGATCAGAACAGGAAGCTCACCAGCTGAGCGCAACAATTCGATCAGAAAGTTGCGGGAGGCGGAATCGATCCAATGGATATCTTCCAGGATGAGTACAAAAGGGTGTTGGCGTGCTTCGGCTCGTATTACTTGATGCATGGCGACATGGGTCTGTTGTTGCAGCATGGCTGCATCCATCATCGCCAGGCGCACACGCAGATCTGCGTTGGGCTGCTCGACGCCTAAAATGTTCAGAATATATGGGGCAAGCATGGCAGCTTGCAGCTTCATTTCTTGCAACTTCTGCACGATCCGATCCTGAACGATCTGGGGTGGGTCTCCTTCTCCAATCTCCAACATATCGCGCAGCAGAGCGCCCAAGAGCCAGAATGGGGTAGAGCGGGTGTGGTTCAGGCAGTTTGCCTGGAAAAACTGGGCATTGGACCCGATCCGATGGCGCACTTCGGCAACGAGCCTGCTCTTGCCCAGCCCGGCATCCCCGGTGATCAGCGCCGTCTGTCCTTCCTTGTTCTCGCCTACCGTATGCCAGGCCTGCACCAGGGCTTCCAGCATTTTTTGGCGGCCAACCATCGGCACATGTAGCCCTGCCAGCCCACGTGCCTGAATCTGAACAGTTCGACGGCCTTTGGGTTGGTAAGCCAGTATCGGGTCGGGCTTGCCTTTGACCCGAACCGGTGGCAGGCTACGAAAATCGAAAAAGCCACGGGTGCGTTGAAAGGTAGTTTGGCTGACCAGAACGGTTCCCACCGCGGCAATGCCCTGGATACGTGCGGCCATATTCACCGTGTCGCCGATCACCGTGTATTCCATATGCAGATCGCTGCCTAGATTCCCGGCAATGACCAAACCAGTGTTGATGCCAATTTGGGCTTTGAAATCCAGCGACAGCGATTCCTCGTAACGGTCTTGCAAAGATTTCAGACCGTCCAACATTGCCAACCCGGCCTGCACCGCCCGTTCGGGATCGTTTTCGTGGGTTGCGGGTGCACCAAATAGAGCCATTAAACCAGAGCCGGTAAACTTATCGACCGTACCTTCAAATTGATGGACGATTTGAGCCAACATGCGCATGGCTTCATTTGTGATCAGATACACCTTTTCGCTGTCCAGCTTTTGACCTGTGCTTTGAAAGCCTTGGATATTGGCAAAAAGCACCGAGACTTCTCGCCGTTCGCCCGTGCTCCAGTTGGCATCGCTTTGCAAATTGGCCACCAATCCATCTAGGGTAGGGCGACCTGGAAGATTATTGTTGGAATCAGTATCAAAAATATCGTCGGAGCCAGTGGGGGGGCTAGGTGGAAGAGCCGGGGTCTCTGCCGGGGTGTGCGCCAATGGTTCTTCGGTGCTCTGGGCGGCTGGCTGGGCTAACTCGGTTGACACAGCGCCACACTGTCCGCAAAAGTGGCTGCCGGGTGGAATCGGCTCTCCGCAGACGCGGCAAGGTTGCGGAATGGCTCTGGGGTGACCGCACTGTCCACAGTATTTGCTGTCTGTCGGTAGCGCCGCACCGCATCCGGTGCAACGTTCGTGTAGCTCTGAATGGTCAAGCCTGGAACCACATTGCCCACAGAAAATGTCTACAGGCTGATTGATGTGTTGACAAACATGGCAGTGCATTCGTCGTTGATCCGTTGATGGTTTGCCCGCTGTTGGCGCAATCTGTTAAAATGTTCCCCATATAAAGAGGCATGAACGATGTGGCACGATTGAGAGAACATAGTATGTATAATGCAAAGAATGCTTGCAAGACAAGCTTTAGGTGTATGCTGAATATAGCATAACGTCCTTTAATGATAAGAAGGGGTTGATTGTTCGTTAGGATAGTTGGTTACACATGTGGACAATTAATTTGCACAACATGGGCAAAAAAGTCAACTGAGTTAACGGAAATGTCATCCAGAGGTAAAACCAACCAACGATATGGGCCAAGCATAAGGATGGGTCAATGAAAGCAATGCTGTATGCGAGTCGAATGGATCAGGCTGTTTCTGTTTTGGACGATGTCCGCGTCGTTGCTTATAGCAGCGACAACCACCCAGAAAGTAGCCAGGTGCGTATTTTTTTCAAGACCAAAGCGCTCAATGCCACCAAAACAATGGTTGAGCTGCACCGAGACCAGAAAATGACCGTCAAGCTGGAGGATGGACGAACGGCCAGCGCCCTGCTTGCCCATTCCAGCATAGATAGCGAAGGCAATGCTGTTGGTGTCTTGCGCCTGCTGGGCGCGCTCGATTAACCGCGTTTGTGGCATTTCATCAGGTCAAAATGCCTGGCCGGTGCAGTTTCTGCGCAGGCTGGGCGTTTTTGATTGGGGAGTAACTACCAACCCTTTGCCACGAATTCAACGAATTTCACGAATGATTGAGCAAATTCGTGGGTATTCGTGCAATTTGTGGCGAAAATCCGGTCAGTGGCTTGGTAATCACATCGGGATTTGATTGGGAAATCTTGGGCCTGGATGAAACGAAAGAGGATTTGTGGAAGAACCAATCGTTGTAACTGAACAGATTCCGGCAATGGTTGAACAAGGCAAGCCTCGCACCTATTTTTGGCTTGCCTTTGCCATCAGTTTCGTGCTTTTGGCAGCAGTGAGTTGTGGTGGAGCTGCACTCTTTGTCGGACTGGGTGATATCACCCTGGCCGACCTCCAATCGTCTGGTCCTGTTTGGACGCCCCCGCCCGTTCCCACCGCCAGCCCTATCGACACGACTGCCCCGGCCGTCTCTGCGGCTGACAGTGCAGCAGGGGCGGGGCGATTGCAGCCAAATAGCGTGGCCCGCAATGTTGCCAATAGCCGGGTCAACATCCGCACCACACCCGGCTACCTTGGCAAGAGCAGCGAAGATGTGGTCGCCCTCATGGAGCCGGGCGCACTTCTCACCATCCTGGAAGGCCCCCAACCAAGGGATCAATTGACCTGGTGGCGTGTCCGCTTCGATAGCCCCACCGGGCCAGTCGAAGGCTGGGTAGCCGAATCCACCGCCAGCGGCGTACAAATTCTCACACCGGAATAGGAGAATAGCGATTGGAAATTGGCGATTGGAGATAGAATAGCCTGTTCAGTACATCTACCTACTCTCGAATCACCCATCTCTCATCTTTCCTCATGACAACAGACTTCACCCCCCGCCCAGCCCAAAAGCGCATACTCGAATACAGCGGTGGCCGCATGGGGATCAGCGCGGTGCCGGGCAGCGGTAAAACCTTCACCCTGAGCCTGCTGGCTGCCCAATTGGTGGAACGGTTGGCCGCAACCGGCCCAATGGACGACCGGGAAGTGCTGGTTGTCACCTTCACCAACAGCGCGGTAGAAAACTTTCGACAACGCATCAACCAATTTGTCACAACCCAAGGGCTGCTGCCTGGGGTGGGTTATCGGGTGCGCACACTCCACGGGCTTGCCCACGACATCGTGCGCGAACGACCCGGTCTGGTCGGTCTCTCGGAGGATTTCGGCATTGTGGACGAGCGCACCGGCCTGGAGATCAAACGTGAGGCGGTCATCAACTACCTCTCTGCCCACCCCGACGCCTTGGCTCCCTTCATCAAGCCCGAATTTCTGGACAACCCCCGGCGCATCGAACGCTATCTGCTCGACGACGCCCTCGACATCGCCAACGCCGTCATCCGCATCGCCAAGAACCAGCGCACCGATGCAGCCCACTTGCGCAATGCCCGCAGCCGTCAGAGCGGAGTCTGGCCCCTGCTCGATTTCGGGTTACACATTTTCTCCGATTACCAGCGCAGCCTGAATCTGCGGGGGGCCATCGACTTTGATGATCTGATCGTGCTGGCGCTACAGGCGCTGGAGGCCGACCCTGGCTTTTTGCGCCGGATGCAGGAGCGCTGGCCCTATGTGCTGGAAGACGAAGCCCAAGATAGCAGCCAATTGCAGGAGCAGATGCTTGGGCTGCTCACAGCAGTGCACGGCAATTGGGTGCGGGTGGGAGACCCAAACCAGGCCATCAACACCACGTTCACCAGCGCCGATCCCCAATTTCTGCGCCGCTTTGTGGCCCGGCCTGATGTCATCGCCCGCCCCTTACCCAACTCCGGGCGCAGTGCCCAGCCCATCATCGATCTGGCGAACGCCCTGGCAAGCTGGAGCCGCACTTCTCACCCGGTGCTGCCCAAAGAAGAGGCTCTTGCCACCCCAGCCATCCAGCCCACCGCACCCGACGATCCCCAACCCAATCCCTTGCCCGGCGAACCGCCGGTCTACGTCTACGATCGGCCCCTGTCGCCCGACGAAGAGATCGACGTGATTGTCAAAAGCGTGCGCGGTTGGCTGGGCAAAAACCCAGAGAGCACGGTGGCTGTGCTGGCCCCAGACAACTGGCGGGGCTTCAATATCATTCAAAGTTTGGAAAAAGAATCGATCCCCTTCGACGACTCTCTGCTGCGCACCAACAACAGTGTGCGGGTGGCCGCCAATGCCCTGGCCCGTATTCTGCTTTATATTGGCGAACCCCACGTCCCCACCCATCTGCCCCGGCTCTGGCTGGAAAGCTGGTGGCCCCGGCGTGGGCTGCCTGCCAGCGGTCAAGAGCCGGTGGCTGTCGTTGCCAACGAAGACGAACTGCCTGAAGCCGTGCGTACCTTTGCCCGTGCGTTGGGCAAAGCCAACCAGCCGGAACGGGTCTTCTTTCCTGCGCCGGGGGACGACTGG
>JAHEML010000311.1 GCA_024643705.1 Caldilineaceae bacterium
CTACCCCAAAGATGCCCAGCGCGCCCGTTCTTATGGCGCCAAGGGTATTGGCCTGTGCCGCACCGAGCACATGTTCTTTGAGACCGAACGCTTGCCGATCGTCCAGCGCATGATCCTGGCTGCGACCAGCGCAGAGCGCACGGCGCAGCTGAATATGCTTCTCCCCAGCCAGCGCTCAGATTTCGACGGTCTGTTCGAGGCGATGGATGGCTATCCAGTCATCATCCGCCTGATCGACCCGCCCCTGCACGAGTTCCTGCCAGCCCACGATGAACTGGCCGACAAATTAGCTGATAACAAGATTCGTCTGCTCAAAGCGGGCACAATGAAGGAAATTAACGATCTGCTGCAGGAGATCGAAGAGGAAGAGCGCATCCTGCGTCAGGTGGAGAGCATTCGCGAGGCCAATCCCATGTTGGGAACCCGGGGCGTGCGCCTGGGCATTATTATGCCGGAACTGACCCAAATGCAGGTGCGGGCTATCTTTGAGGCAGCCTGTGAAGTGAGCCAGGAGGGAGTGGATGTACACCCGGAGGTGATGATCCCCCTGACCAGCCATGTCAATGAACTAAAGACCCAGCGGGCTGCTCTGGAAATCGTCGCCAAAGAGGTGATGGAAGAGAAGCACCACACCGTCGACTACAAATTTGGCACGATGATTGAAATACCCCGGGCCGCGCTGACGGCCGACGAGATCGCAGGCGAAGCCGAGTTCTTCTCCTATGGCACGAACGATTTAACCCAAACGACCTTCGGCATCAGCCGGGACGACGCAGAGTCGGGTTTTCTGATCGACTACCTGCAGCGGGGCATCCTGCCGGAAAACCCCTTTGCCAGCATCGACGAAAAGGGTGTGGGCAAACTCATGGGCATCGGCGTAGAACTGGGCCGCAGCGCCCGCCCCGACCTGGAAGTGGGCATCTGCGGAGAGCACGGTGGAGACCCCAAATCCATCGAACTCTGCCACAAGTTGGGGTTGAACTACGTAAGCTGTTCGCCTTTTCGGGTCCCTGTAGCCAGGCTGGCAGCTGCCCACGCCGCATTGAACAACGGCAAGTAGGACGGCTTCGGCTTGCATACCGGTGAGCCTCCAGATGTCCCGAATCCCTGCCCGAATCCCTGGATGACAAAGATGCCCCGATCTGCTCAGATCGGGGCATCTTGGCTTTTCAAAATGTTGGGTCGAACTTCCCGTCGAGTATACGGGAAGGAGATGGGGTGACTTATCGTTTCCTCGGACACACGAATAGCCGATCTGGAGGCGGGTGGCTCCGCCAGCATCCGGGCAGGGGCTACACACCGCACCTCACTCACCCAGGTCAAAATAGACTACCTGATCCCCCCATTCGTAGCCCGGATGGTAGATCAGGCGCAGATCGCCCTCGTCTTCGGCCACAATCACGCAGATATTGCCAGAGACCGTCGCACCGCCAAACAGCTCCCAGTCCAGCTCATCCGGGATCACGCCGCAACGGGTTGTCGATTCGAAGGGGGCGTAGACAATCCCTCGATCACCCACCATGCGGAAATCCCCCGTCCCAATCGACCGTGGTGTATTGGCATCGCCGCTCAGATTTGTCACCTCCACGTGGGCCATTACCATACGCATGCCCTCTGGCGGGGCATCGTTGAACTGGTTTTCAGCCTGCACCCGGGGCCAGGCATCGCCATCCACCCCTAACACCAGCATATCCAGCCCGTCCACCGTCTCCCAGCGTTCGCCCAAGGCCACCGGCGATCGGCGCGACGTGGACGCAGCATCCACAGGGGGCGTTGCTGGGGCTGATGATTCTGGCCCCGGCGTTACTGGCGCAACACTTTGGGCAATCGCGCCAGGCGCAAGCCGTGTCGCGGCCTGGGCAATCTCCGTGGCTCTCTCATCCAGGGCATCGGATGTGGCCCGCAGATTCTGGGCCGTGTACCTGTCGCCCTCCCCCTCGGCAGGAATAATCGAAAAAAGCAGGGCAGCCACAATCATTGCCAGCCCAACAATTGCCACAAAAGTAATGACTCGGCTCTGCATAGACAAACGGGGAGATGGTTGCATGATTCGGCCCAAAGAGATGATGAGTGATTCAAAACATAGCGAAAACAGGATACCCATCGGCGCAGATTCCGTCAATTCCCGCTAGGCCCACCACATTTGACCATCGCCCCTTTGTCGAGTAAAATACCTGTTCGGTTTTGTACGTCATTTAGGTGTACGGTACACCGTTATCAACGCAAAGGTGCAGAGGGCAACCCGATTCTCCAACCACTTGCACTTTGTATAAATCAGTGAGTGCTTGATTGACCGATAGAAACATTTGAATCCGCAGCAGTCTGCCTTATCAGCGTCGCCTGCGTTCCATTCTTTTCTGCATTTCATTACTTTTAAGTCAGGAAATCCGTTCCGTGTTCGAAAGCCTGTCCGACAAACTCCAAGCCGTCTTTTCTCAGCTTGCCTCCAAGGGCAAACTGACCGAGGCCGACGTCAACACAGCCCTGCGCGAAGTGCGGCTGGCTTTGTTAGAAGCCGATGTCAACTTCAAAGTTGTCAAAAACTTTGTCGAACGCATCAAAGAGCGTGCTGTGGGCGTCGAAGTCATGGACAGCCTCACCCCGGCCCAACAGGTTGTCAAAATCGTCAACGACGAACTGGTCAACCTTCTTGGGAAGCCGGCCCCTCTCAACCTCTCTGGCCAGCCCCCCACCGTGATTATGCTGGTGGGTTTGCAGGGCGCTGGCAAGACAACAATGGCGGGCAAGCTGGCCTTGCGCTTGCGCAAACAGGGCCAGCGCCCTTTACTAGTCGCCGCCGACATCTACCGGCCCGCGGCTATCCAGCAGTTGGAAATCCTGGGACGACAGATCGACATCCCCGTTTACAGCGAGGGGCTGGACGTTGCACCCGCCACCATTGCCCGCAACGCCATCCGCGTTGCCCGTGAAAAGGCCCACACCGTCGTCATCCTGGACACCGCAGGCCGCTTGCAGATCGACGACGACATGATGCGGGAACTGGAGCAAGTGCGCTTGGTCAGTCGCCCAGCCGACGTGCTACTGGTGGTGAACGCCATGACCGGCCAGGAAGCCGTGCACGTGGCCGAAGGCTTCCATGCCAGAGTTCCCACTACCGGCCTGATAATGACGATGATCGACGGAGACGCCCGGGGCGGTGCCGCCCTGAGCATCCGTGAAGTGACAGGAGTGCCCATCAAATTTTTGGGCACAAGCGAAAAGCTCGATGGCCTGGAACCCTTCCAACCAGACCGGATGGCTAGCCGCATTTTGGGCATGGGGGACATCCTCACCCTCATCGAACGGGCACAGGAAAACATCACCGAAGAAGACGCCGCCGCCATGGAAGAACGACTCGCCAGCGGCCAGTTTGACTTCGAGGACTTTCTCGACCAGCTTCGTCAGCTCAAACGGCTCGGTTCTGTCACCGATCTTCTCAAGATGATCCCTGGGATGAGCCAGATGGCAAAAGACGTAGACCCCCAGGAAGCCACCAAGAACCTCAAAATGGTGGAAGCCATCATCAGCAGCATGACCATTCAAGAACGACAAAACCCCCACCTGCTCAACGGCAGCCGCCGACGACGGATTGCCACCGGAAGCGGCACAAGCGTCAACGACATCAATCAGCTCGTCAAGCAGTTCAAAGAGATGCAGAAGATGATGAAACAGATGGGCGTGATGGGCGGCAATCGCAAAAAGAAGCGTGGTCGCAAGGGGGGCAGCCGCCAAGGATCGGGCATGTTTGGCGGAAATCTTATGGACATGTTTGGTGGTCGCTAATCGAGCAAGCCGCAATTTGATCATTCGATCATTCTATAGTGAAATCAACAGCAGTCTGACAACCGGCTCATCAGCCGGAACAAACGATTCATAAGGAGTAAAGAACCAGTGGTTCGTATTCGCCTGCGCCGCATGGGCGCCAAGAAGAAACCGTTTTATCGTGTGGTCGTTGCCAACCAGCGCAGTCCACGGGACGGGCGCTTTATTGAAAACATCGGGACCTATGATCCCCTGACCGATCCGCCCACCATCACCATTCAGGGCGAGCGGGCCACCCACTGGCTGATCCAGGGCGCACAGCCCAGCGACGCGGTGGCGCGCCTGCTCAAAAAGATCGGTGTCTTGGACGAAAATGGCGGCGTGATCGCCCCCGCAGCAGCCGAAGAGACAGTCGCAGCCTGATCCCAACGGCTCAGCTTCGATGGCCCACAGACAGAATGAGCCAGACATGAAGTCGTTCAAACATAACGTCGTAATAATGCCTGGCTGATGATCCTGGTCTCCAACCCGAAAGGTTTTTTGGAATGGAACAATTGGTAGAATTTATCGCCAAAGCCCTCGTCGAACATCCCGACGCTGTCGAGGTCAGCCAGCGCAGCTACCGAGAGCGGTTGGTTGTGCGACTGGTGGTGGATCAAGACGACACAGGCCGGGTGATCGGCAAAGGTGGCCGTGTTGCCAATGCCATCCGCTCGATGATGCGTGTGGCAGCAGCGAACGATGGTCGTGACATCACCCTGAAAATCATGTAATGCTTTGGCATGTAATGTCTTGGCATTGCAATGTGTTAGACGGGCAGGCTCCGCAAACCGGCTGGCCGACCCACATAGATCAGACCAAAAACAGCGGAGGGCATGGTTCCTTCCGCTGTTTTTGATTGAATGCACAGAGGATTCTTTCAATGCCCGACCCACAATCTGACCCACAGCCCAACCCACAACCCAGTGCCGAAAACAACACCCCTGCCGACGAGAGGCCCCAACGGGAACGCCGTCGCGCGCGCAAATCGACAAAAGCCCGGTCGGGATACCATCACCGCAACCGAGCCGTACAGATCCCCGATGGACACATGGCAGTTGGGCGCATTGTGGGGATTCATGGGCTGGGGGGCGAACTGCGGGTAGAACCCCACACGGATTACCCAGAGCGCTTTGCCGCCGACGAAACAATCTGGGTGGGCACAGCGTTAGCACCCCACACAATCACCCGGGCGCGGGAACACAAGGGGATGATCCTGCTTACCCTCGACCAAGTGACCGAGCGGGAGCAGGCCGAGACGTTGCGGGACGAATGGCTCTTTATCCCGGATAGCGAGGCGGCCACCCTGCCCGAAGGCGAATACTATGTGCATGACATCGTCGGCCTGTCGGTAGTGGACGAAGCGGGCACTCTGATTGGCCGGGTGACGGATGTGTTGCAGACCGGAGCCAACGATGTGTACATCATCGCCACCGAGGGCCACATCAACCGGGGAAAAGAGTTGCTTATCCCCGCGATTGCCGATGTTGTGCAGCAGGTAGACATACCCGCCGCTACCATGACAATCCGCCTGATCCCAGGTTTGATCGATGAATAACATAGATTTTTAACGCACAGTATTTTTAACGCAAAGAGGCAATGGGGCAAAGACGCAAAGTGAGTTTGCGTATCCCCGGCAGCTGTGGGTTAAAGGCTGTGCGTTAAGATCGGTGATGAGCTGTACGCCATTTTTTAGATTATCCGTTTTCCAGGTTTACTGTGAACGAAAAAGCCTACTGGATTGCCTTTAATATGTCGCCTGGCATTGGTCCCGCCAGATTGG
>JAHEML010000312.1 GCA_024643705.1 Caldilineaceae bacterium
GTGGGTGTGGATGTTGCGGCGCATGGGCGCACGCCGGGTGATTGCCCTGGATGTGCTGCCCCATCGGCTGATGTTGCCCCCCCGCTACGGCGCAACCCACACCATCAACAATGCCGAGATGGACCCCCAAGAGGCCATCCGCTCTATCAACGGGGGCGAACTGGCCGATGTGGTGATCGAAGCTGCGGGGGAGATCGAGACGATCAATCTTGCCTACAAACTGGTGCGCCAGCATGGGGACATGGTCTACTTCGGCATTCCCCACGCCATGGAAATGAACTTCAACTTTGGAGAATTCTTCCGCAAGTTTCCCCGTGTCAAGGCCATCTCCGGCGCAATGAGCGATCCAGGCCAAGCGGTCACCCACCAGGCGTTGGAATACATCGCCACAGGCGAAATCGATGTGTCACATATTCTGACACATACCTTCTCGTTTGATCAGGTGCTAGAGGCATACGAAGTGGCGTATACCAGAGACGAGGGGTCGGTGAAGGTTGTGATTGAGATGCCAGAGTAGGGGAGGGAAAGGGGTGTTGACGACGGACGATGGTCCTCAGTCGTCCGTCGACCAGCGTCGGTCGTCGTCCACAAACCCTATCCTCCCAGCAACTGCGCAGCCCGCTCACGGCTGAGGAAGTGCATAACCAAGGGCTGGGAATAGTCCGCCTGAGACTGCTGCCAGGTGGCGTAGAAGCCTTCGGTGGTCTCCAGCACATGGACATAGCGGCTGGTTCCCGCGCCAGTGGGCGAGACAAACAGTGGCCCGTTCACCGACAAGCGCTCGATGTGTGAAACACCATCCCCGGCGGCAACGGCTACACCGCCCAACTCTTCGCACGAGTAGCCCCTGGGTCGTTTTGCTGCCGCGCTGTGTTCATCCAGGTCGCGCATAGACTCGCCGCCGTCATAAAAGAGGAGGGTGGCCGGTGGCGCATCGGCAAAGAGACCCAGTTGGGGAACCCGCATCCAACCCGTTGCCCGGCAGATGGCGACATCCCAAACGAAGCCCCTGGGGAAAAAATTGTAGACCGGTGGATCGAAGTTTGCAGCACCTGCGGGCCGTACCGCATAGGCCGTGTTGGAGCTTGTCCACGAATAGGGATGGGTGACGAAACCCAGGGTGGTGTCACCGTTGGGCTGATCCAACACAAAGGGGTCTTTCACGTGCAGAAAGCGGGGATCGCTGCATTCCAGAATTGTCTGGGGCTGGGCGTGGCCCAAGGCTTCCACCGTGGGCGCGGCCAGCCGTTCAATCGTCCAGACACCTGTGTTGGGCTTCTGGTATACTTCAAGCTCCGGTGGGTAGGGCAGCTTTTTTTCCGACGAGACAAAGAGTTCCACACCTTCCGCCGTCCAATGCAGCGCACTGCCTTCGATGGATAGCACGGCCTTGCGGGGCAAGTTCAGGGACGCTTTGGGAAAGGTGACGACCTTCTCGAAATATTGCCCCCGGTCGGTGGAGCGGAAAATCACCAGTTCCAGCCCCCGTTCGCCCATGCCCAGCCCCGTGCGCGAATCTCCCTCGGTGCGGTAGCGACCCACCAGATAAAAGTCCCCATTGGGGGCTTCGGCCAAATTTCCCCCGCCAAACCAGAAACCGGGTTGGGCCTGGCGGGGATGAATGACAATACGCGCCGCCTTCTGATCCATCAGGGCTTCGCAGAAAAGGATCAGCCGTTCGCGCTGGCTCTGTGTGATCATGTGGATGTCTCCTGATGAGTGGCTATTTTTCCGGCTTGACCGATTCGGAGAAATGGGTAGGATCAAGAATCTTAACAAGTATACCATTCACCCCCACCGAATCACCTTACGCAACAGGTAACACGCAACAGTCAACCCCATCGTTCCACCATCATACTTGAGGAGCAATCCCCCATGACCGCATTCAGTTTCACCTCTCTTCTTGCCAACCACGCCGCCGATGCCAAAGCACTGGGCATGGCAAAACGGGGCAAATACGACTTTGCCGTGGCCTATCCCGACCCAGCCACCCTACCCCTGGACGGTCTGGTGGATGGGCTGAAGCAGGCCCTGGCCGAGGAAGGCCGCGACCTTGCCCTTTACGCCCATCCCCAGGGATATACGCCATTGCGGGAATTCGTGGCGGCCAAATTGCAGCGGGATCGGGACATCCATGTGACAGCCGACGATATTATTCTGGGTGATGGCTCCGGCCAACCCATCCACATGATCTCCGAGACGCTGCTTGACCCCGGCGATGTGGTGATCGTGGAGGATTTTGTCTACGCGGGCACACTGAACACCCTGCGCCGTTTTGGTGCAGAGTTACGGGGCGTTGTCACCGATGACGAAGGCATGCAGATCGATTCATTGGAAGCGGTGATTCAGGCCGCGATCGCCGACGGTAAGCCGCCCAAATTTATCTACACTGTGCCTACTTTCCAGAATCCCCAGGGCTGGACCATGAGCCTGGAGCGGCGCAAAGCCATGGTGGCGCTCTGTCAACGCTATGGCGTGCCCATTCTGGAGGATGACTGCTACGTGGACCTGCGCTTCGAGGGTCAGGATGTCACCTCGCTACACGCGCTAGACGATACCGGGCTGGTGATGTATGTGGCTTCCTTCTCCAAAATCATCGCGCCGGGCATGCGTTTGGGCTATCTGACCGCGCCCAAGGAGATTTTGGAGCGGGCCGCCGGCGCCAAGAGTGGCGGATCGGTCAATACTTTTGCCTCTTTCGCCATCCACCGCTTCGCCCAAGACAACCTCATGTCCCACATCGAGACGATCAACGACGTGCAGTTGGAGAAACGGGACGCAATGCTGGCCGCATTGGACGAGCATTTTAGCGAAGCGGACGTCAGTTGGAGCCGCCCACAAGGGGGCATTTTTATCTGGCTGCAACTGCGGGGCGGGGTGGATGCGGCTGCCATCCGCGACAAAATCCTGGCAACCGATGATGTGGGCTATCTACCTGGCAACAACTTTGCCGCGGATGGAGTGTCGGGCAAGAATTGTCTGCGCCTCTGCTTTGGCTACAACACACCCGCCGAGATAGGCGAAGGCATTGCCAAACTGGCCGTCGCCTTCCGCCGGGAAGGGGTGTTGTAGAGGGCGGAAGAAGCTGTCCGTTCTACTCGAGTGCAAGCTCTTAGGCAAGCCTGTCTGACTGCGCCATCATCTGCTCTGTGATCAGCAAGGCCATTTGGGCAACGGTGGCGGCAGCGAAAAAGAGTGGGGGCGAAATCTCCATGTCAAACTCGGTTTGCACACCAGCAGCGATCTGCATGGCCTGTAAAGAATTGCCGCCCAGGTCCAAGAAAGGGTCGGCTGCCCCGATCCCTGGGATGCCCAAAACGTCTTCCCAAATGGTCGCGAGCGCCGCTTCAATAGGGGTGAGGGGTGGCCTGTAGGCCGCGTCCAGACTTGGGCGTCTGTTCGGAACCTTGGGTAGTTTCTGGCGATCGATCTTGCCACTTGACGTAGTTGGCAACGACGCCAAAAAGACAAATTTGGCGGGAATCATATAGCTGGGCAGACGCTCTGCAAGGGCTGTACGTACCTGGGAAACGGTTGGTGTTGGCTTGTCTGGGTTGGTCTCTTGTGCAACCAAATAGGCGACGAGCGCGGTTTCGTCCTCCCCGTGTTGCTGGCTGGTTACCGCGGCCTGCTTCACCCAGCCCAAACTCAGCAAGGCCGCTTCAATGTCGCCAATATCCACCCGATTGCCCCGCACTTTTAGCTGAAAATCTGTGCGCCCCAGGTGAACCAACGCACCATCTTCGCGCCAGAAGCCGAGATCGCCGGTCAAGTAGGTTCTTTGCTGGGGATCGGTTGAATCGGGCAAAAAGTGCGTCTGGGTGAGCACCGGCTGTTGCCAGTAGCCCAAAGCAACGTAACGACTTTTGACTGCGATCTCACCGACCTGGCCCGGCCCCACGGGTTGTCGGCTTTCATCAAGCAGGCTGATCGACATGGATGGAACCGCATATCCAAGAGGGACTACATCCCTGGTCAATTTTGTCTCCTGGTCGATCATCAGATGGCAGATTTCGCTGCATGTTTCGGTTGCAGCAAATCCTGTCACCAAAATCGTCGTCGATGGCAGGTAGCGTCTGTAATAGTGGACATCTTGGGCCGTCACCCGTTCCCCGCCCAGGTAGAGTACACGCAAATGGGGGAAACCTTGCGCGTTGGAGGGATCTGTCACGATCTGGCGAAAGGCCGACGGTGTGAGATCGCAAAAGGTGATGGCTTCGTGCTGAAGCCATTGGGCCAGGTTGGCGACACCTCTCTCTTGGATCATATAGGGAATGAGTGCTGCTCCATTGAGCAACGCGCCAAATAGGCTGTAAATTCCCGCGTTTGTGCTACAAGCGCTAAAAAGTGGGTGGCGGTCCTCGGCGCAAATGTGCAGGTAGTTGCTGTTTTGCATGACACAATGGAGCATGTTGCGCTGGTTGTGCATCACGCCTTTCGGTTGGCCCGTCGAGCCGGACGTGTATAGGAGATGGGAGATTGCCTCCGGGCTGATCTCCCGACCAGGATTTTCTTGCTGCGGATTCCGCATAGCTTCGTCGAGATTGAGCAAGCACTGTTGACCACTATTGAGCATCTCGGCTTGTGCCCAGTTGCGTCCGTTGGTCAGCAGAAGGTTCGTTTGGGTGTCTGCCAAAATCAACCGATTGCGCGCAACCGGAAAGGAGGGATCCAGCGGAATATAGGCTAATCCTGTCTTGAGAATTGCCAGAATAGCCACCACCGATGCAACAACGTCGTCCAGCAAAAGGGCGACAAACTGGGGTGGTTGCGGTGCCACATGCAGAATGGCATGTGCAACTTGGTTGGCAGCACGGTTTAGCTCGTGATAGGTCAGACACGAGCCAGTTGACTTGATCGCTAGCCGATCGGGGAAGCGTGCAACCATCGCCTCGAAACGTGCGGCAATCGAGCTGTCGAGTGCAGACGCGGGGAATTCATGCCACTTGCCGGTGGGGTGAAAACAGCGAGAGCGAATGGCTTGCTGACAGAGTGACGCCGCTTGTTGTAGGTTCATTGGGTGGGTTCCTTTGTGGGATTCGAACAAGATAGTGTCTATGCTCGACGGGTCACAGGCTCGACGGGTTTTGTCCACAGATGATACGGAGTATTCGTATAAATTCCTCCCATCCGTGAGAATCCGTCCCCTTCTTTTCAGACCAAATCGAATTTTAATCCGGGAGGATGCTCCCCGGCAAACATGTACCTATGATATACTTTTTCCCCACCTAGTTACACCTTTTTGATTCGGGATACTCTCTTGACCACTGCACTCCTGTTCGATTCGTTGATGCGCTCGCTCCAGGTGGGCAGCCTATATGCGCTGATGGCCGTTGGCTTGACGCTGACCTTTGCCGTGATCCGCCTGCCCAACTTTGCCCATGCCGAGCTGATCACCCTGGGAGCCTACGTGGCCCTGGTTGTTTCCATCTCGGTTTCGGGTAACCCACTGGTTGTGATGGGCATCTCCTTCTTGATCGGGTCCGTAGTTGCTTTGCTCTCTCATCGTA
>JAHEML010000313.1 GCA_024643705.1 Caldilineaceae bacterium
ACTGGTTCAACCTGATTGGTTCGGCGGCCCTGATCGCAAGCCTCACTGGTTCGGGTTTGGCAGTCAGCGGCCTCTTTGTGGTGCGCATGTTGGCCCCATTCCTGATCAGCCCGGTAGCTGGCGTGGTGTCTGATCGCTACGATCGGCGCACGATTTTGATTGCGGCTGATCTGCTGCGGGCTGTCGTCGTGCTGGGTTTCTTGCTTGTGCGCAGTGCCGATGCGGTTTGGCTGCTCTATGTGCTCACCGCCCTACAGTTGGGCATCAGCGGCTTCTTCGATCCGGCTAAAAATGCCATGTTGCCCGATGTGGTATCACCCAAACGGTTGGGGGTCGCCAATGCACTGCTCTCGACTACATGGTCGATGATGCTGGCATTTGGCGCTGCCTTGGGCGGTCTGGTTGCAGGCACTTGGGGGGTCTATTCAGCCTTTTCGCTGGATTCGTTGACCTTTCTCGTTTCTGCCTTCTTCATCTTCAAGGTGGGCTATCGCAAAGAGCCGGTGCTTGAAAGCAGCGGCAAGACGATTGGCGCCGCGCTGGGCGAATATGTGGATGGGCTGCGCTACCTGAACAAAGAGCGGGATATTTTGATGATTGCCAGCCAGAAGGGAGCGATTGCCTTGGCGGTGGCCGGTGGATTCAACGTGGTACAGGTGGCGATTGCCGAAAAGGTCTTTGTGATCGGCGAAGGGGGCAGTCTAAGTCTGGGTATCTTCTTGATGACGTTTGGCATCGGCACAGGGCTGGGGCCAATCATTGCCCGCCGCTGGGCCGGAGACAGAGACGGCCCCCTACGCCAATCCATCACCTTGTTTTATGGGTTGACATCGGTTGGCCTGATGGTGTTGGCCCCCCTGTTGGATTTTTACAGCGTCAATTTGGGGATGTTTTTACGAGGCTTTGGTGGTGGTGTGGTCTGGGTTTTTGCCACCCAGCTACTCCTGCAAAATGTGCCAGCACAGGTGCGCGGCCGGGTCTTTGCCACCGAGTTTGCCATCTTTGCACTGGCCTCGGCCATCGGTGCAGCATGGACAGGTTTTGCCCTGGATGCTTTGGGCATTTCGGCCACCCTTTGGCTGATGTTCTGGTTTAACCTGGTGGCTGGCGGTCTCTGGTTCTGGTGGACCATGCGGCGGGGCAGCCAACAGAGCAAACCGCGACCTGAGCGACCCATTTGAGCCATAAAACCGTGCTACACCTTCCATCTTCAATGGTACAAAAATATCGAGCGTCGGGTTGGGTTTCCCTCCGGTTGGCGTTGATTTTCTTCGCTGTCTATTTGATGCCCTCTCCCCTCTCCGCCCAATCCCCGGTGACTGGCGCGGGGCTGGTGCGGGGTTCGCTCAACACCCAGTATGCCAGCCACACCTTTACTCTGCGGGCATGGGACCCAGACACATCTCTGATTCTCCTGCTTGAATACTCTCCCCAGGGCCGCTGGGAACTGGACGATCGCAACGGCTTTTTCATCTTCGATCAAGACGGCTACGATCGCTTCCGCGCCGGAGCCATTCCCGGTTCGGTCAGCATTGCCGCAGGCGATCGGCTGCCCGGCACCGATCGACGCTTGCAGGCCACCATCGGCCCACCCATCTCATCTACTTTCTACGTGGTCGTCTACAACGATTCGCCTGTACCTATGGGCTACACCCTGCGCGCCACCAACGGCGGCCTTGACGATCAGGGCAACCAGGCGTACGACGGTAGCGCACCCGCACCGGCCAGCGGCGGCGACGCGCCGGTCTCGCCCTATATCATCGTGCCTGGCCCAACGCCTGTGCCTGTGCCAACAGCCACGCCTATCCCACCCTTGCGGGCGTCGGTGGTGCGGGGTCTGCTCGACGCCCGCTACGCCCAGGACTTCTTCACCCTGGAGGTGGTAGACACAGGTCTGCCCCTGATTGTAGAAATGACTTACGATCCCATAGAACAGATTCGGCTCATCGACAGCCTCAACTTCTGGCTGTTCGACGAGGAACAGTTTCGCACCCAGGAGATCAGCGGCTCGCGACCGGAATTTGAACCCAATCGTGCCGCGGGCCAATTGATCTACCGGGATGAAGTGCCCTATTGGGTGACAACCATTGACGGGCCGCTGGATCGTTACATGCTGGTGGTGAATCAACACGCCTACGCGCTCTCAATTGGCTACCGGTTAAGCGTTCAGAATGGCGTTCTGGTGGACGAAGGGCGGCAAGCCCAAGCTGTCGTTACCCAGCCCACCCAGCAACCGGGAGTCGGTAACACAATTTGGATAGTACGGCCAGGCGATACGTTGGGCAGCATCGCCCAGGCCCACTACGGCAACCGGGGATATTACGCGGCCATCTGCCGGGCAAACGGGTTGCCCAATTGCAACCGGCTGTCTCCAAGGCAACGGCTGATTCTGCCGTCCCTTGCCTCGCTTGCCGCACCGCAACCCAGCGCCCCCAGCGCTTCGTCGCGTCCGTTGATCTTCCCAACAGCTCAGCCGGCTGGCGGCGCGCCTGTGTTGAACAATCTGTTGGATGTAGCTGGGGCTGAAAGCACCTTGCAGACCATCCGGGACCTGATCAGCGAGACAGCGCTGGACGGGACCCTCGCCTCGGCAGGCCCGTACACTCTTTTCGCCTTTACTAACCAGGCCTTCGATGCCCTGCCAGTGGAAGAACAAGATGCCCTGCTTGTGGATACGGACAGAGCATATGCCCTGCTTGCCAATCATATGGTGCAAGGGCGGGTTAACCCAGAGTGGGTCAATCGGCCAAAGCAGATTGTCGCCCTGGGCGGCGCGCTCCTGCGTTTGGAACCCAGCCCAGATGGCTCTTTTACGGTGAATGGCCTGCCGGTGACAGGTCAAGCGATCCCTGCCGGAAATGGGCTGATTTACATTGTGGCGGGGGTACTGGACTAGAGCACTGTCTCCTTTGTTGCCACTTTTGCCCAATGAGTCGAGCAAATCGACCCTCAGAAACAGGCCGATTACCGTTGCACCCCTGGCAGATAGACAGCGCCAGGGGTGTTTTGGTTCTCTGGCGTCGGTGTTGCAGTCGGTGTTGCAGTCGGTGTGGCAGTCGGTGTAGCAGATGGTGTAGCAGTTGGCGTACTTGTTGCTCCCTGGCTCGCTTTCCACGTCTTCAAAAGCTGACGCAGAGCCTCTGGTGGATTTTGAGGTGCAGGATTGCCTTTTTGGTCCAGTTCACTGAGGCCGTGACAAGCAGCGCAGACCCGCACCTCGCCGGGTTGAAAGGTAAGCCAATAGCGTTCCCGCACCACACCGATACCCACGTCGTTGGTCAGTTGCCAACTCATTGCCCGGCGGGCCGGGACAAAGGCCGCCATAGACCCGTCAGGAGCAATTTCTACACTGGAGGGCACATCTGGGTCGAGCGTGTTCGCAGCCACCGCTTCTGCATCGTGCATGTATTGGGCCAGCACCCGCCGCCCCGCGCGCGGTTCGCTGTTGCCATAAGTCAGCCCCCGTATCTGATCCGCCTGGAAGAATTGCATATAGGCAATCTCGTAGACTTTGCCGGGCTTGCCGATGGTCTCTGCGCCACCACCTCGCACCCGCAGATTGAAAGGTTGCTGGATGTCGAAGTCATCCCGCGCGGTCACATTGCGGCTGACGGCCAGGGCCAGGTTGCGCTGACGCATATAGGCCTGCAAGTCGGCCAGCAGCACGCCTTCTTCGGCGAATATTTGTTGCTCGGGCGGGGCCAGGGGCGTGCTGTGCCGAGGCGGACGGGTGCGGGCGCGCACTTCGACTGGTTGCAATTCCCAGAGCAGACCGCTGTAGGTCACTTTCACATCGGGATTCCAAAAACTGATGGTCTCGCTGATGCCGGTCGTCACTGTGGCTCCGGCTTCGAAAATGCTGTCCCCGCGGTCGGCCACAAAGCGCACGCGAAAATCGTAACGGGAACGGGGACTGGCGACGCTGCCGTCATTGATATCTTCCCTGGTTTCTGCTGTGTGGGTGGCAATCAGCCGGCCATCGGAGAGCGGCAATGGGTCTCGATACAGGCCGGAATGATCCGCGCTGGGGTTGTCGCTGGGCGAGGAAGTGTCCCGGTGGGTGATGTAGACAACGGCGATGTGATCAGCGTCGGTGGTGGGCGGGGCATCCAGGTAGATGATTTGTCCGGCGGCGTGGGTCTGGAACTCGGGCGCGTCCACCCCAAAATAGCGGCCTGGGGTATTGGGGTCTTCGCGAATTTGTAGAAAGTTTTGGATTTCGTTGGGGTTGAAACGGCTATATTGGCCGTGATACTCCTCCAGATTGGGGTCATCAGTCAGGCTGGGCGGGATATAGCCGTGCAATTCGTGGCGGCCCAGATGGTTGAGTACTTCGCTTTCTGTGCCGTCTTCGTTGATTGTCCAGGGGAAAAAATGATTGAACGTGTGGCTATTGAGATTGGTTCCCACCACTTCCCGCGCCGAGCGAGGCTCTGGGTAGACCTCTGCTCGGCTGGTCGTCAGCACCGAGTTTGCGGATTCGCTGCTGTAGTTGAATGTACAGTAGCCGCATGTGCCACCATTCGCTTCGCTGTCATTGTCGTTGTCGGCTTGCTGGTCCCGCTGCAAATGGTCCCACTGGGTAAAAATGACCCGCCCATAGCTGTCGATCGAAGGGGTAAAATCACCGGAAGGGGCATGGTTGAGTTGGAAGAGATCGCCTGTGGCCGGGTCCAGACTCCATAAACCGCTGACCGTAGGCGCTTCCTCGTACTCGTCCAGTTGGGGGTAGTGATGTGTCGCCCCACTGCGAGGGCGGTCGGTGGTAAAGAGTATGCGGTCGTCGGTTCCATAAATAGGGCTGATGTTATTGAAGTTGGCGGGTTGATTGGGCACTTTTGTGATGCTCGATGTTTGGTTTTGCCCCAGGCCGGTAACTTCGTATACCTGCCAGTAGTAGGTATCGATCTGAAACTGTTGGGTGGGCGCACCGATTGCCATACTAAAAAGCGCCTTTGTGCCATCCCAATAGACCGACGGGTCGCGCACAGCGATGGCTGTAGCGCCCTGCATCCCTTCCACTCCATAACCAGCGGCCGCGGTCAGGTTCTTCTGGGTGCCGTCCGGGTAGCGTATCCACAGATCGCCACCCCGCCCAACAGAATCCATAGTGGCCTCATGGTTGCCAAAGACCGAACCGATGGTTGTAAAGTCGGCTGCAATGGGAAATTGGGTGACGAAAAGAATCGGGTTGGGGAGCTGATTTGCCTGAGCCTCGGTATAGAGGGGAGACCCAGGAAAGGTAGAAAAAGCTAGAATCAATATAGCACAAAATCGCAACAACATCTGGGAAAAAAAGCGCGCGCGGCGGGCCATGGGGCTACTCCTGGAACGAATATAGAAAAAGCGATTGGAGCAAAGTGTGGCATGAATAGTGTACTGCCGAATGTTGCGCGAATCAAGACGGAAATGTATCCTACGGCACAAGAAAACCCCAACTTTCCGCCCAGTTAGCTGATTCTCACCAAAGGAATACTTTCAATGACAACAACACCCC
>JAHEML010000314.1:0-2304 GCA_024643705.1 Caldilineaceae bacterium
GAGCCTATCACTACAACCACGGGGTCTTCCGTTGTGGACAATGCAATATCATCCTGGCTCTCACCGACATTGGCCCCGGCGACGGCTCCACCATGGTGATCCCCGGCAGCCATAAATCCAACTTTCCTCATCCCCATGCAGGGGACTACGCCAGATTGGATCGGATGGATCACCTGGAAGGTGCAGTGGAGCTATATCTAAGAAAGGGTGATGCGCTGCTCTTTGTGGATGGGGTGATGCATGGGGGCGGCAGCCGGATCAATCCTGGCCAACGGCGAGTGACGATTTTCCGCTATGGCGCCAGTTGGGGCAACACCCGCTATGGCTACACCTATTCCCAGCCCCTGCTCGATCGACTGACCCCAGAGCGCCGCAAAATTCTTCAGCCCATTGCCCCCCTACTACCGCCCCAATCAGAGACAAAAGGGTGATCACCATGAGACTTTCGTGCTGCATTTGGGCATTGACAGGCCCAGAAGAAGACAATCTTAGGCAGATGGCCGCATTGGGTTTCGATTGGATCGATATTCAACCTGCAATGCTATCCGACCTGGCAAGTCGTAGCCTGGCTCAACAACTGGGGCTGGCTGTCTCCTGCGTAGGCGTATCCTTTGGTCTTCCCGAAGGCGCTGCCCTGGACAGTGACGACGCCAGCGTGCGGGCAGCGGCCCTGGCCCATATGGAGCGTAGCCTGGCCCACGCAGCCGCGTTGGGTGCAAGTGCAGCTTATGTGATTCCGGGGATGGATGGCAGCCGGGAAGCGCTCAACCGGTATGGGGATTCGGTGGCAGCCACGGCAGAGATAGCCCAACGTCATGGGTTGACACTGGGCATCGAACACTTTCCGGGCAAGGCGCTGGACACAGCCGCGGCCACCCTGGATTTTGTGCGGGCCGTCGGCCACCCCAATCTCTACTTGCTCTTCGATAGCGGCCATATTCAGATGCGGGGTGAAGACCCAGCGGGGATCATCCGCGCTGCGGGGGAACGGCTGAGCTATGTTCACCTGGATGACAACGACGGCGTGGGCGATCTCCACTGGTCGCTGTTGGATGGGGTGATGACGGAAGAATCGTTGTCCAGCATCTTTTCTGCCCTGAACGAAATCGGTTACAACGGTGGTGTCAGCCTGGAGCTTAGCCCCAAACTGCCCGATCCCTTTGCCGCCCTCACAGCCAGCCGAGGGGTCTTGCAACGGGTGAGTCATTTGATTTAGAAAGAAGGACACAGAGAACACAGATTTTCGCAGAATTGTTCCGTGAAAATCTGTGTCCTCTGTGGTTACTTTCTCTGTGGTTACTTTCTTCGCTTCAAATCGCCGTTAGCCCCCCGTCCACCGGAAAAAAGCCCCCCGTGCAATAGGCGGACTCGTCCGAAGCCAGGAAAACAGCCAACCCAACCACATCTTCCGCTTGGCCCAAACGGCCCAGGGGTGTCGCTGCGATAAGCCCATTGCGGGTCGCGTCATCAGCGAAAAGCTCACGGGTGAGGGGTGTTTCTGTTGCGCCGGGAATAAGTGCGTTGACTCGAATTCGATCCCGCGCATAGTCCGCTGCCATCACCCGGGTCAATCCATAGACAGCACCCTTGGCAGAGCTGTAGGCTGTGAACCCCGGCGCACAGCCCACCAATCCGGTAGGCGACGCCACATTGATAATTGATCCGCCGCCTCGATCCAGCATGGCAGGGATAGCATATTTGGCGCACAGCCAGACACCCCTGATATTGATGGCATAGGTGCGATCCCAGGCGGCTTCGCTGAGTTCGTGGGCACGGGCATCCTGGCCCACCAATTGCACGGCAGCGTTGGCGTAGAGAATGTCTACACCGCCGAAAGCGTTCAACGCAGCCGCCACCATCGCCTCCACCTGTCCGCTGTCGGCCACATCTGTTTGAGCAAAGATCGCAGAACCACCTGCATTTTGGATGGCGCGAACCGCAGCTTCGCCGTTGGCCCGGTTGATCTCCGCCACCACCACCTGCGCACCTTCACGGGCATAGGCCAGCGAGACAGCCAATCCCATGCCTGCACCGCCACCGGTCACAATCGCTACTCTATTTTGCAATCGCATTACGCGTTCTCCTATCAAAAAAAGGGACGATACTCCATAGAGTACCGCCCCTTTTTTGTCTTTGCAAACGAGTCAAATGGCGACTCGATCACGGCTGGCTCTATTCAGCCTCTACAGGCCGAAATCTAGCGCATATCAACATCCAACTCTTCGGTATCTTCGTCCTTCAAATTATCGAAGTCGATGTCAATATCCTCTTCATCCTCTGCGGCATTGTTGCCATAGCTGCCCA
>JAHEML010000314.1:2314-5494 GCA_024643705.1 Caldilineaceae bacterium
TCTCGGCCAGGCCAGCCAGGTCGGTCATATCCAGGTCGGTGTCGTCCATGTCCAACAATTCCAGTTCGTCCAGATCGCCTTCCAGATCGTCTTCCCGCTGGCGAGCAGCAAGTTCCATGGCTTCTTGTTTTTCTTCGGCCCAGAGGCGGCGTGCCCGGAAGCCTGTGCCAACCGGAATCAATTTACCGATGATCACGTTTTCCTTCAGACCACGCAGTTCATCCCGTTGGCCCCGGATAGCGGCTTCGGTCAGCACACGTGTAGTCTCTTGGAAACTGGCTGCAGCCAGGAAACTCTCGGTGTTCAATGCGGCCTTTGTCAGCCCCAAAACCACCGATTCGGCTTTGGCGGGGCGGCCACTTTGTGCCACCACAGCGTCGTTCATGTCATCAAACTCAAAGCGGTCCACCAGCTCTCCAGGTAGGAACTCCGTGTCGCCTGTGGCCCGGATCATCACCCGGCGCAGCAGTTGACGCAGAATCACCTCGATATGCTTGTCGTGGATCGCCACACCCTGGCTGCGATAGACCAACTGCACCTGCTCCAACAAATAGAGCTGGCAGGCCTCGCGGCCCTGAATGCGCAGAATCTCTTTGGGGTTCTTCGAGCCTTCGGTCAACTGCTCGCCAGCCCGAACTTCGTCCCCATTGGTCACCCGCACCCGTGCGTTGGCGGGGATGTCGGTTTCCCACACATCGGTCTCTTCGCGCCGGATAATGACCTGACCATCTTCGACAAAGACAGTGCCATCCATCCCTGCAAGGATGGTCTGTTCTTCCTCGGTAGACGGGTGGCGTGCCACAACCGTATCCTGTTGCACACGGTCGTCGCTGTCCACAACGATCTCGTAGCCTTCGGGAATATCAACCTCTCGACGTTTCAGCTCGGTGCGGCTCACCTTGAGCATGCGCTGATCGCCGTCCCAATAGATTTCCACCTTGCCGTCAATCTCGCTGATAACAGCTTCGCCCTTGGGGTTGCGCACTTCGAACAACTCTTCCACACGGGGCAAGCCCTGGGTGATGTCGTCACTACCAGCCACACCACCGGTGTGGAAGGTGCGCAGGGTTAGCTGAGTGCCCGGCTCTCCAATGGACTGGGCAGCGATAATACCCACGGCCTCGCCCTGTCGGACAGTGCCACCACGGGCCAGGTCCAGACCATAGCATTTTTCACAAATCCCAAAGCGTGCTTCGCAGGTTAGGGGGCTGCGTACAAAGGCCTGGGTTACCTCGTAGCGGTCCAGTGTACTCAACGCAGCATCATCAAGCACGGTATCCCGCTCCAAGACAACTTCACCCGTTTCAGGATCGGTCACATCGGCAGCCAAGACGCGGGTTGCTACCCGCTCCAGGAAGGATTCACCCAAGCCCTGGGATTCTTCGGCCCGGATCCAGATACCCGTGTTCGTGCCGCAGTCAACTTCGGTCACGATCACATCCTGGGCCACGTCAACCAAGCGCCGGGTCAAATAACCGGCATCGGCTGTGCGCAGAGCCGTATCGGCCAGCCCCTTGCGCGAGCCGTGGGTGCTCAGGAAGTATTCCAGCGCGGTCAGGCCCTCGCGGAAGTTGGAGCGGATAGGCAGCGGAATGATGCGACCATTGGGGTCGGCCATCAAACCGCGCATACCGGCTAACTGGCGAACGGTGTTCACACCACCCTTGGTGGCACCAGATCGGGCCATTGCACCCAACCCTTCCACAGGGCTGAGCAATTCGCGCACGGCTTCGGTCACTTCGTCAGTTGCCCGTGTCCACAGTTCAACCGTCTTTTCATACAGTTCTTCTTCGGTGATCAGACCACGCCGATACTGACGTTCGGCCTCGGCCACATCCGCAGTCGTGGCCTCCAGGATTGCATCCTTGGTGGTTGGCACCTGAATATCGCTTACCGCAATCGTAATACCTGATTGGGTGGCGTACTTGAAGCCAATATCCTTGATATTGTCCACAACTTCGGCTGTCACGGCCTGGCCCAAATGTTTGTAGCAAAGTTCGACGACGTCGCTCACACCCTTTTTGTCCAGCAGTTCGTTGACAAACCATAGCTCTTCGGGCAGGGCACGGTTAAAGATGATCCGCCCAACCGTTGTACGCATGATGCGTTTCTGCGGCCAGGATGCCCCCAACAGCCGACGCTGACGGAGTGCATCGCGCACTTCTGTCATAGCGGCCTGTCCAAAGGCTGGAATGGTTTGAATCATGCTGCGTTCGCCCTGGCTGTAGGCATCCATCAGTTGCCCCACAGACTGGACGCCGTATTCAGTCAGAGCATCCTGAACACGCTCACTTAATCCCAGGTCGCCAATCGGCTCATTATCCAGAATTGAGGTAAAGAGCACCCGAATTGGCTCGCGTAGACGAATCTTGCCCAAACTATGAATGAACTCTGCCTCATCCATACTGCTGAAGATGGGCAATTTCTCGTCGGGGCGATCCTGATGCTCTTCAACAGTCATGTAGTAGACGCCCATGACCATGTCTTTGGATGGACCGACCACTGGCTCGCCACTGCTGGGTTTGAGCAGGTTATGGCTCGCCAGCATCAATGTACGAGCTTCCTCCACAGCCGGCGCGCTCAAGGGCACATGCACGGCCATCTGGTCGCCATCGAAGTCGGCGTTGAAGGCTGTGCAGACCAGGGGATGCAGGTTGATGGCGCTGCCTTCGACCAGTGTCACCTCGAATGCCTGGATACCCAGACGATGCAAGGTTGGGGCACGGTTGAGCAGCACAGGTCGCTCTTTGCAAATCTCTTCCAGCACATCCCAAACTTCGGCACTTTGGCGGTCTACCATGCGCTTGGCGCTTTTGATGTTGTGGGCAAAATTCTGCTCCACCAACTGGCGCATGACAAAGGGCTTGAAGAGTTCCAGCGCCATCTTTTTGGGCAAACCACACTGGTGCAGTTTGAGCTGTGGACCAACCACAATCACCGAGCGGCCCGAATAGTCCACGCGCTTGCCCAGCAGATTGCGCCGGAAACGGCCCTGCTTGCCCTTCAGCATATCGCTCAGGCTCTTCAGCTTACGCTTTCCGCTGCGGCTCACGGCCCGGCCGCGACGGCCATTGTCAACCAAGCTATCGACGGCCTCTTGCAACATGCGCTTTTCGTTGCGCACAATAATATCGGGCGCGCCCAATTCCAGCAGGCGACGCAGACGGTTGTTGCGATTGA
>JAHEML010000315.1:0-2405 GCA_024643705.1 Caldilineaceae bacterium
CCATAGGGTGGCACGGAATAGTAGAGGAAGTATTCATCGCCCAGGCGCACCACCGCCGGGTCTTTGGCGTAAGGACGGCCTCGCGAGGTATCGGCGAAATACATAAGTTCTCCTATGCCGTCGCCTGTGCCCAGGCCGCTTGCAGCATTTCGATGCTCTTGGGAACGGCGGTGGCCGCATCCTCAGCGCCCTCCATTTCGATGGAGCAATAGCCCTGCCAGCCCGCGTCCAACAGCGTGCGGAAGATGCGCGCGTAGTCGAGTTCGAGGGTGTACCAGCTTCCCCCGCCGGGATAGGTTTTGGCGTGGGCCAGCCAGACGTGGGGGGCAACTGTCGCCATGGCCGCGTACATATCGTCCTCGAAAATAAAGTTGCCCATGTCCAGAATTGCGCGTAGCCACGGGGAGTTGACCCCATCGATCAGGCCGGCCATATCCGCGGCAAAGGTGGTCAGCCCCCAATGATTTTCCAGCAGGAGCATCACGCCCCGTTTCTTGGCGTGGGGCAGACAAGCTTCGATGGCATCTGTCACCCAGCCCACCGCGTCCTCTTTGCTGAAGCCGGGCCAGGGATCGACCCACCCCTTGGCTTTGATGAGATCATCAAAGTTGCCCCCTTTGCGGAAGCCGCCAGAGTTGACCCGGATGGATGGGATGCCCATTTCGTGGGCCAGGTCGATGCAGTGGAGCGTATGGTCGATGTGCTGCTGGCGCACCGCCGGATCGTCGTGGACAAAGTCCTGGTGGATGGAGAGATTGTAGAGGCTGAGGCCCAATTGAAAGGCGTGGCGTTTGAGCGTCTGCAAATAGCTGTTCTCCTCCGATTCCATCTGGCGATGGAGGATTTCAACGCCAGACAGCCCCAATTTGGCGGCGTTGTCCATCACTGTTTCAATCGCTACCTTCTCCGGCGTGAAGTGCCAGTAGGAGTAGGTGGAGGTTCCCAATCGCAAATGTGCCATTTTTCTCTCCTGAAAACGTTGGGCAATAAAGAACGCGGATGACAGAATGAGCGGATTTGATCTGCGTTTATCTGCGTCCAAAAATCTGTTTAGAATTGTTGTGTATTAGCGGTTGATAGAAACCGGCTTCCCCGTGCGCGCCGACTCGTACGCGGCCAGGGCCACCTCCAGCGCTTTTAGCCCGTCATAGCCGGTGATGGACGGCTCCCGATCTTCCCGGATCATCCCCACGAAATCGGCCACCAGCCCGGGGTCAATGTTGGCACCCCAGCCCACCCACTGGGTCTTGCCTATCTTATCTGATGAGACCGCCACGGTCTGATTGAAGGCGTCTACCCGCACCAGCCCCCGCTCGCCCAACACTTCGATTTTTACATCTCCCCAAGTCGGGTAACTTTTCGGGCGGCTCCAACTGGTATCCAGCGTGCCGAAGACGCCGTTGCTCAGTTGGAAGGAGAGCAGCCCTGCGTCGTCGATGCCCAGGCCGGGATGCAGCAGACTGTCGCCGATCTCAGCGTAGACTTCTGTCACCTCTGCACCCCACAGCCAGCGCAGCACATCGATGACGTGGACGGTGTGATCGATGACCGCACCGCCACCGGATAACGGCTTGTCCACAAACCAGCCGCCGGGCATAGAGCCGTGATTCGTGCATTTGGCGCTGTAGATTTCGCCCAGAATGCCCGCATCCAGCTGGTCTTTCAAGTGGCGGATGGGCTGGGAAAAGCGCACGGGAAAAGCGATTTGTAGCTTTGTACCGGTCTTGGCGCCGATGTCAATCATCGCCTGGGCGTCGGCAAGCGTCGTTGCGATGGGTTTTTCACACAGAATCGCGCCCACCCGCCCTGCGCACGCTTCCACCAATGGGCGATGCTTTACATTCTCGGCGCAGATGATCGCGCCGTCCAGTTCTTCGGCCAGCAGCGCGTCGGCACTGGCAAAGAAATGGGTCTGCAACTTTTCGGCCCACTCCTCGCCCCGGGCCGGGTTGGCGTCATAGATGCCGGCGATTTCCACGCCGGGCAAATCCTGCGCGCTGCGGGCGTAGCTTACCGCGTGCATGTGGGCAAAGGAAAAGAAACCGAGACGGATAGTGTTCATTGTTTTCTCCACGGTCTTGTTGATTGGTTTGGGCTATTGCGTATTTCGTGTTGCGTAGCATGTCGAGAGTTGGGTTCGCGTCACTTCCCGATTTGAAATACGCATTACGCAATACTTTTCTCCGTCATAGCGCTTCCTCGAAGTCATTCACCCGCACCGCCTCGCCCCGCCGCTCGGATTCGATGGCGGCCAGACAGATTTTGACTGCCATCAGCCCATCGTAGGCAGTGACGCCCAGGGGCTTGTCATTTTCCACTGCATCCATAAAGTGGGCCAGCTCCTGGTAGTAGGGATCGTCGGCGTCGGCCAGTGGACTGGCCGCCCCGCTGCTGGGCGCGCTCTC
>JAHEML010000315.1:2444-5476 GCA_024643705.1 Caldilineaceae bacterium
GGCTGGATGCGCCATTCCACCGGCTGCTGGTCCAGGGAATCCCATTCGATCAGCCCTTCGGTTCCTGCCATTTCGATGCGGGTGCGCCATAGGCCGGGCGGATAGGCCCAACTGCCTTCGATGTGACCAATGGCTCCGTTCTCGAAGCGCAGGCTGATGAGCGCGTGATCCTTCGGGTTTTTGCCGGCAAAGCGCAGGCCCCGGGCAAAGACCCGTTCAACCTCGCCAAAACACCAGCGCTGATAGTCGATGTCGTGGATGCTCACGTCCAGAATGACGCCGCCGCTTTTGTCAAAGTCGCCGTAATAGGAACGGGCGCTGCTGGCGCTGCCCCAACCACCGCCACCGGGTGCGCTGCCGCCGCGCACCGTGCGGATGACACCCGGCGCACCGATGGCTCCGCTGTCCAGGCTGCGTTTGGCCGCGGCAAACTGGGGGAAGTAGCGCACGACTTGCGCCACAAACAGCGGCGTGCCTGTGCGCGCCTGGGCTTCTACAATTTCGTAGCAGTCGCTCAAATGACGGGCCAGGGGCTTTTCCACGCAGGCAGGCACACCCGCCTCCAGCGCGGCCAGCACAGGCTCTTTGTGCGCGTTGGCTGTGGTGCAGATGTCAACATAATCCACATCCCCCAGCAGCTCGTCCAGGGTCGGGTAAACTTGCCCGCCGAACTGCTCCACAGCTCGTTGGCTGGCTTCTGGGAAGATGTCGTAATAGCCGGCCAGTTCAACATTGGGCATTTTGGTAATGCGGTCGGCGTGGGTGCGGGCAATCGCCCCTGCGCCGACAATTCCGATGCGTTTCATGTGGGTTACCTTTTCTTGCTGTGGTTTGCGCGAGAGTAGGGTGACTGAGAGATTGGGAGATTAGAGATTAAGAGATTTGCAGGTGATGTCCAATCGGTGTCACTCCCCAATCTCAAATCTCATAATACTCATCAATTTCTCGCTGATACCCATCCACCGCGCCCGACAGCACTTCGTCCAGGATCACAGTACGGCCCAGTTGGGAGGATTCGATGATGGCGAAGGCCGCGGCCAGATCGCGCAGACCCTCCACGCCACTGGTTTCCGGGTCTTCGCCCCGACCGATTGCTTCCAACCAATCCAGTTGCGAGATAGCAAAGGCGTCGCTGAGTCCGTGAGGAAAGTGGCGGGCCTGCTCGGCTTTGGAGGCCTCGGCCCGGTAGGCATCCAGCAGATTGCGCCGACTGCCATCGTCCAGAATGATTTCGCCGCCTTTAATACAGCCTTTGCTGCCGTAGAAAACTGGGCCGCCGGGAAAGCTGGTGGCCTCGCCGTGGCTGGCCCACGACCAGATCATCTGGGCCAGTGCCCCTTTATCCGTGGTGACTGTCGCCATGTAGGTGTCGTCCACGTCCGCTTCCACCGAAACGCCGCTGGCCGGATCGCCGTGGAGATAGCGGGTCGGCTCGAAGGTGCGCACGGTTCCGCTGACGCTGGTCACTTCGCCGCAGATGTGGCGCAGCATGTGCATTACATGCACACCGATGTCGATGGCTCCACCGCCGCCGCCCAATACCTTTTTGTGTCGCCAAGGGGTCTCGGCCACAATCACATCCGGTGACCAAAAACCGCCAATGCCGCCCAGCAGGGCCATTTGCAGATCGCCGATCTGCCCGCTCTCCACAGCCCAGGCTGCGGCCCGCACCCGCTCGCCCTGGCGCACATTTTCAAAAACGCCCAAAGTCAGCCCGTTGGCCGCGGCTTTGCTCACCAGCAGCTTGGCAGCCTTTACGGAAACCGCCAGGGGCTTTTGGGTGAGAAGATGCAGACCCGCGTCCAGACTGGCTGCGCCGATCTGGTGATGCATGGAGAGGGTGGTGAAGTCGTTGACTGCATCCACCACCCCCGCCGCGATCATTTCGTTGTAGTCGCTAAAGACGGCAACGTCCGTGTCCGGCTGAAAGTCGTCCAGCCAAATGTGGGGCGCACCCAGGGGATCGCCGGAGTCGTTGGGGAGCACGGGTGGGCGGGGTGGGGGGCCTTCGCCCCGTTTGCGGAACATGTGCGCGTCGTCGATGTTGCGGGCCACCAATGCGGTGATGCGAAAGTTGTCGATGCCCGCTTCGCGCAGCTTGCGGTAGCCGTGGAGATGGGCGTTGAGGATGCGGCCACAGCCGACGATACCGATTCGGATCATGTTGGTTCCTCCAAACCTGAAGATAGAACACGGATGGCATTAAGCTGAAAATAGAACGCGGATGACACGAATCAGGTGCTTAAAATCAGCCTTACTCTGCGTTCATTTGCGTCCTATTTTCATCGTTTACTCTGGCGTTTGCCACGACTGATCCCCCGGCCCATTCATTGCGTTGTAGAAGGGGTCGCCGGGCTGGATGTCGCCTCGGTGCACGGGCTGGCCTGTCATGGCAGATTTGTAGAGGCTGGCGAGAAA
The DNA here is from genome assembly GCA_024643705.1 of Caldilineaceae bacterium. Lineage (GTDB taxonomy): Bacteria > Chloroflexota > Anaerolineae > Caldilineales > Caldilineaceae > JACQGT01. The sequence goes on from JAHEML010000315.1 coordinate 4,863, forward strand.
TTCGATTGTTCCCCGAACCCCCGGCCCGCTGACCAGGGGGCGTTCCCCTTTTTTCCGGCTGTCGAGAAGTTGGCGCAACTGCTCGTCGTGGTTAGAGCCGATATTTGTTGGGAGCGTTTTCCACGCCTCAAATTCTTGGGTGTGCCCCATGCCAGGATGGATAGAGTAGCTCCAATCATCGTTTTGGTAGCGGTAGAGATGATGCAGTTCTACCGTCGCCTTCTGGAAATCGAAGCGCATGTACGACTCTTCCCTGGGGGAGAGGACGCTGTTGGTGATGCTTGCCATTGCACCGTTGGCAAAGCGCACAATCGCCATGGATACATCCTCCACCTCGATCTCCCGATCCAGCGTGCCGATCATGGCTCGCACTTCGGACCATTCGCCGTAGAGATAGAGCAGGAAATCCATCATGTGGATACCGTGACCCATCGAAACGCCGCCCAATTCGGTCGCCCATTTGCCCCGCCAGGGAACGGCGTAGTATTCGGGGGTGCGATACCAGGTGGTGAGGGCGTTGGCGATCATGGGTTTGCCGATTGCGCCGCTGTCGATCAGCTTTTTCAGATGTTGTCCCCCAGAGCCAAAGCGCCACTGAAAGACGCTGCTGCAAT
>JAHEML010000316.1 GCA_024643705.1 Caldilineaceae bacterium
GGCGAAGAGGGCGGTCATCATGCCCATGCCGGCTTTTGAGATGCAATACTCCCCCCGGTTGGTGCTGGCGGTGTAGGCGCTGATGGAACCGATGTTGATAATGGCCGGGTTTGGGTTGGCTCTGGTTGCTGCCTGTTCGATCATGGCTTTGGCCACGCGCTGGGTGAGGAAGAATGGCCCTTTCAGGTTAACGGCCATCACTTCGTCGTAGGATTCTTCGCCGGTTTCTAATAGGTCGGCGCGGATGCGCGGGGCCATGCCCGCGTTGTTCACCAGCAGGTCGATGCGGCCAAAGCGGGTCAGGGTTTCCTGCACCAGCCGCTCCCGATCCGCCGGGTCGCCGATGTCGGCCTGGACAATCAGCGCTTGCCCGCCCGCTTCTTCGACCAGTGCGGCGGATTCCTGGGCTGCGCCAGTGTTGCCCCGGTAGTTGACGACGACCGCCCAGCCAGCCGCGGCTAATCCCAAGCAGATGCCCCGCCCGATGCCCCGGCTGCCGCCAGTGACGATGGCTGTTTTTTGCATTTCATGACTCCCAGTTATTGGGTGGTGAGGAGGTGTACGAGGGTATTGTATCCGCTTGGAGAGGAAGGGGCAAGATGGTTTCGTGCCGGTGTGCTTTTACCCTTCGGAGATGGAATCCAACAACGTTTGCAACTCGGCTGGCAGGGGTGCGACAAATTCCCGCTCGTCGCCTGCTGGCAAACGGAAGCGTAGTTTGTGGGCGTGGAGAAAGTGGCGATCCAGGCTGAGCCGCTGCCGTTTGTGACCGTAAAGGGTGTCACCGACAACAGGGTGCTTCATCCAGGCACAATGCACCCGAATTTGGTGGGTGCGCCCGGTGTGCAGCCTGGCACGGATGAAGGAAAAGTGGGCCGAAAGACCGCTGACAAGCCGGGTGTGGTAGATGGCAATCGTCTCATACTCGGTGATAGCTTCCCGGCCCGCGCTCTCGCCGGTTATTCCGTCCACAGGCAGCACGGCCTGACGTTTGCGCTCTACTGGGTGCCGCCCCACCGGCGCGGTGATCCGCCCTCTGGGTGGATCGATGCGCCCTTCGAGCAAGGCCAGATACTCTTTTTGGACAGTGCGTGCGGCAAACTGGCGCTGCAAAAAACGATGGGTGCTGTCATTTTTTGCAACCACAATCAACCCGGATGTCTCTTTGTCCAGCCGGTGGACGATGCCTGGGCGCTTTTCGCCGCCCACTCCGGCAATCTCTGGACAGTGGAACAAGATAGCGTTGACCAGTGTGCCCCCGCTATGCCCCGGTGCAGGATGAACGACCAACCCGGCTGGTTTGTCAACCACCAGCAAATCATCGTCTTCGTAAACAATGGCCAGGGGTATCTCTTCGCCTGTGAGTTCGGTCGCAACTGGCGCGGGGATGTGGACCGAGATCCATTGCCCCGGCTCTACTTTCTGGCTGGCTTTAGTGGGTTGCCCATCGGTGAACACGAGCCCGTCTGCGATCCAACGTTGGATTGCACTGCGGCTGTGTTGGGGAAGTTGTATTGCCAGCCAGCGGTCTAATCGTTCGCCTGCCTCTGACTGTGGCACTTCAATCTGGGTGGGGTTTATCATGTCAGCCTTCTGGCGATTCAATTGGATCAGCAGAGACTGGATCGCCTGGGATGGTTGCTGCTTTCTGCCGTCGAGCTTCTTGGATGTCCTGCCACAAGATCACGATCGCCAGCCCAATCACACCGCCCACCACCGCGCTGTCGGCCACATTCCAGTTGGGGATGTAGTAGACGCCGGGGATGCCTGTCACAATAAAATCGGTGACAAAGCCCTGCTCCAACCGATCAATCACGTTGCCAATGGCCCCGCCCATCTCCAGCCCCAGGAGAATACGCACAAACCATTGACCCTTGGGTAGATGTTGGACCGCATAGTAAAGAATGCCAGCCGAGACAGCAAAAGCAACGATAGTGAAGAAAATGCGCCCACCTTGAAAGATGCCAAAGGCCGCGCCGTAGTTGTTCACATGTTGAAAGCTCAAATAGCCCTCCAACTCTGGGATTGGTATTGTGGAACTGTAGAGCGGCATCGAAGCTCGAATGATTTCCTTTGTCCAGCGGTCCAGCCCGATCACCACCCCGGCTGTCACCAGAACAATCCAAAGGCGTTGAATCAGACTACTCATGCTCAATTTTTCCAACATTCAACACTCCTCATAATCCAATTGCTCAATACATCCGGCTATTGTATCGTACCTGCTCCAAAATGGTGAATTGCAACAGATGTGCTATACTGTTTTAGTTGTCAATCACCCAAAAGAGGGCTGAGATTGGCTTCGTAACATCGGTAGAAATATTGGCACTTCCCCCAAGGAGACGTAGATGGCGCGCGAAATTACAGTTGCCCTGGTGCAGATGTCCCCAGCCTTGGCAAATCCAGAAGAAAATCTGCGCAAGATGGGCGACTTTGTCGAACGCATTTGCAGCGAACAACCCACCGACCTGATCGTGTTTCCCGAGCTTTCGTACACTGGCACCGAATTGGGCCTGAAAGCCACCGATCTGGCCGAACGGATTCCCGGCCATGCCACCAACTATCTGGCAAAACGGGCCAACGACTATAATGTTCACATCGTCTTTGGCATGGTCATCAAGGAAAAGGTCGAGAGCATCCTCTACAACGGTGTTGCTTGTCTGGGGCCAGAAGGCGACATTCTGGCCTCCTACCGCAAGGTTCATCTGCTGGGAGAAGAGCGCCAGGTCTACCGGGGTGGTTTTCGCTTCTTTAACGTGGACGCAGAATGGGGCCGTTTTGGTTTGATGATCGGCTCGGACCTGATCTTTCCTGAATCTGCCCGCAGCCTGAACCTGGAAGGTGCAGAACTGGTGGTGTTGAGTGCCAACTGGGAACTAAATCACCAGGAACAATGGCGCGCCCACCTGATCAGCCGGGCCGCCGAAAATGCCTGTTTTGTGGCCGCAGCCAACCGGGTAGGGCAAGAGCCAACCATGCATTTTGCCGGCGATAGTATGCTGGTCGGCCCATCTGGCGAAGTCTACACCGTGCTCGAAGACCCGATTGAGGGGTATGCGGTGGCCACGGTGGACCTGGACCGGGTGCGCGAAGTGCGAGAAGAACGACAGATCATCCAATTCCGCGAGCCGACGGCCTATCGCTCCGTCGTCAAGAAATATTAGACCAATGACCAAAGAAACCGAAGCCGCCCGTGTCATCTTTCAGCCCCTCACCAGTGGTGGCTGGAAGAACCACCGAGAGATGGACGACTACCGCGCCGAATGGTTGAGTAGCCTGCTTGTCGAACGGGCAACATGGCAAGTCGGCTCGTTCCCGCGCTATTTTGGCGACGCGCAAATTGCCGGGCCAGGATACGTCTGGTTTCGCTTTTGGCTTCCCGAACAGGATCAGGTAGTCGAGAAGTATTTTGATGCATCTGGTGAGGCTGTTGGAGTTTATGTGCCTGTGACAGAAGCGCTGGAACGGCGGAGCGACGTGTGGCGCACGGTGGAACTGGTGCTGGCCCTTTGGTTGGACAACAACGGGCGGGTTTCTGTGCTGCGCGAGGATGATTTCGACGAGGCAGTGGACAGGGAGATTCTGACCCCAGTGGCCGCGGAATGGGCCGAAAGACGTATTCGTGAACTCACCACCACCATCGCCCAAGAGCAATTTCCACCACCCCTGGTGCGCAATTTTGAAATGAACCCAGTGGCACAGTCGCCTGACGCCGAAGTCTAGTCCGCTGATCCTACCACCTTTTGTTGATACCCAATCACCACACCCACTTTTCATGATCTCTCTACTATGATCGCAATTCTTGACTACGGCGTCGGCAACCTGCGTAGCGTCTACCACTCCTTCGAAGCCGTTGCCGCTCCCCTGGACATTCAAGTGGATATTGTGGACAAGCCCACCGATCTCACCCGTTGGCAAGCAGTTGTCCTGCCCGGTCAAGGCGCGTTTGGCGATAGTGTCGACAACTTTCGCCGCCAGGGGTTTGAGCAGCCGCTCCTGGAAAGTGTGGATGCGGGTCTTCCTCTGCTTGGCATCTGTGTAGGCATGCAGATGCTTTTTGACGAAAGCGAAGAGATGGGAATCCACGAAGGGTTGCACCTGATCCCTGGTCGGGTGCGCCGTTTCCCTGCGGCCATGCCCGATCCATCCCGACCGGGTCATCTGCTGCGGGTTCCCCAAATTGGCTGGAATCAACTCCACCGGCGCCAGGATGACCGGCTGCTGGATGGGGTAACCGACGGGACATATGCCTATTTTGCCCACAGCTATTACTGCGACGCAGCCGATTCGTCTGCTGTGCTTGCTGTGACAGATTATGGCATCGACTACCCATCTATCGTGCGCTATCGCAATGCCTGGGGCATCCAACCCCACCCAGAGAAGAGCCACACAGTTGGTCTGCACATTCTGGGCAACTTTATGAAAATGGTTACAGAAGGGCAAGATAGGGAGAATGGGGATTGAGAGATTCGGGATTAGAAAGTATCGAACCGCCCACCCAATCCCCAACCTCTCATCTCCTTATCTCCTAATCTCCCACTCTTCAACCCCCAACTCTCCCTATGCTCTACCTCATCACCCACGCCCACACCCAACAGAAAAAAGAGACCGACGCTACCCGTTGGGGCTTGTCCGATGGGGGGCAGGCACAAGTTGCCGTGTTGGCGCGCCTGCCTTTTTGGGGTGAGGTTGACAGGATTGTGCTGAGCAGCGAACCGAAGACCCGGCTGACGGTTGCGCCTGTGCTGGCAGGGACAAAAATCCCGGTGACTGTCGATCCCCGTTTCGACGAACTGCGCCGAGGCAGAGAATGGGTAGGTGACTATGGAACGCGGGTGGCTCGGGTCTTTGCCAACCCGGGGCAATCCATCGGCGGGTGGGAGGCAGCTGGAAAGGCCGCGGCCCGCTTCCTGGAGGGAATCCACAGGCTGGTGTTGGCATATCCCCAAGAAACTCTCGCACTCGTCGGCCACGGATTAACCTTCAGTCTTTTCCGCGCCCATTTGCTGAGACAAGAACAGGTAAGTTTTACCGATTGGCAGCGACTCTCGTTTTGCGCCCTTGCCCAAGTCGACTGGCCCGGTCTGACACTGGTGGAAGATTTTCTTCCTGTGCCGGGTGCACCAATAACCAACAGAGGAGATTGAACCATGAAAGGATTTGTGCTGGGTGTGACCGTTACATTGGCCCTGCTGCTAGCAACCATCAGTTTTGCCAAGATCGATGAGCGATCTCTGTTCCAGGCGCTTCTACCCCAACTGATCGTGCAGATCGAGCAGGACATGCCTGTGACCGCGTATGTGCAGATGCCTTCCCCGGCTGGCGAAGTGTTGACCGTGACCCTGCCCCTGACATTGGCCGTCGATCTGCGTATCGGCATCGCCAGCCCCCTCAGCGTGACCCTCGACGTAGCCGAGGGCGCTGCCGCCAACGTGACCATTTCCCAACCACCCCAACCAACGCC
>JAHEML010000317.1 GCA_024643705.1 Caldilineaceae bacterium
CAGAATGTTGTCCAGGTGGTCAACCGGCTGGAGGCAGGTGGTTGGCGTTTCAAACGATCCCGCAGCCAGCCACCCGCGGCGGCCCACGATGTGCAGCGCACCTTGGCTACTCTTTCTGCAAATCTTTCTGCAGAGAAGAGCCGCCCGATCCCTGTGCGCCAGCGAACACTGTTGGAGCGGGTGTTGCAACGGGACTTCGCCGGTGTACGCGTGAAGATGGCGTCGCTTGGTCCGCTTGGGATCGAGGCGGCGGCCAGGGGCACCACCGTCTATCTAAACCGGGCACGGGCGCGTCTGGATAGCCCGGACTCGTTGGCGTTGCTGGGACACGAACTGACCCATGTTGCGGCCAGTGGCGCTGCGCCGCTGCGTGGCACAGAGAGTGTGCAGCGGGTCGAAATCCGTGCTGATTTGCCCCTGGCCCGGCCGCTTGCCCCTTCTTTGACCCAGCGCCTTTCTCGCCAGTTTGTGCAGATGAGCCTGGCCGAGGAGGAGACTGCTGCTGTGCAGGTGGAAAACGCAGTGCGACGCGGTGTGGCTCCGCATTCTGCTGCGAGAACGTCTGGGGCACGGGTTTCGGGACGTCGCCCGGTTGGGTCGAGAGCTTCTATCGATCAGGGCAGCCATTCGACAGCCCGGCTTGCCCAGCGGCGTATGGAGAGAAGCCGATTTTCTCCGGTTTCGCAGAGCTGGCCCGTTCAGGGCTTGGCCCCGGTTGCCGAGTCTGCCGCGGCAACAGTCGATTTGTTGGAGACCCAGGGGTGGCGCTTCAAGCGCGGGCCGCGCGCATCGAATGCGGATGGTGCAGCGGTGCAGCGGGCCACTGCCGAGTTGACCGCCCGACCAGGGGGGGCGTTGCCTTTACCTGTTCGCCCGCGCACGCTGATGGAGCGGGTTTTGCAGCGTGATTTTAGCGGGGTGCGTTTGCAGGCCGCTGGTCTGGACGCCCTGGGGGTCGAAGCAGCCGCCCACGGTCAGACTGTCTACATGCAGCGCTCGACTTTGGCCCAACTGGATCGCCCGGATAATCTGGCGCTGCTGGGCCATGAGTTGACCCACGTGGCAGCCGGGACAAATCCAACCGTGCGTCGGTCGGAAGCGTTTGGGGGCAATGGAGATGCAAGGGCAAACGGAGATGCAGGGGCAAACGGAGCTACGACCGGAGTCTTGCCACTCTCTTTGCCGCCCCAAGCCCAGCTTCAACGCAGCGTGCGCCACGAGGAGAACGCTGCTGCCCAGGTCGAGCAGGGTATTCAGAGTTTATTGCGCCAGAATGCGACGGTTCAGCGGGACCCGTTGGAGCCGCGCCCGTCCAATGGCCCCGTCAAGGCTCAGTCGCCTGCAGCCCCAATCACTCGGCGTCAATCTTCGGTGGGGCGGCCTGTGGGTTTTGCCCGGGTGACTGGGGTCGAGACCCCGGTGCAACGGGATGAGGATGAGAGTTCGGTGTTGTCGGGTGTGTCCAGCGAAGCGATGCCGGTGGTTCAGCGCCTGCCAGCCCGTGTAGGCGCCGTGTCCGCCTCGCCGCCAGCGAGTGTGCAACGAGAGCCAGAGATGCTTTTTGCCCGCGCCACACAGGCCACGCCTGTGGAGCAGATACAACGCGCTGATAACAGTAATTTGAACGACGGTTTGATGGATGAAAGTTTGCGGGACTACGAAATGATGGGCGACGGCCATCCCGTGCAAGAGGAGCCGGATTGGGATCGGCTGGCGGATAGAATTTATCCGCTGATTGTGCGAATGTTGAAGCTTGACCGGGAGCGGCGGCCATTCTAGCCGTGATAACAACCATGGGGAGTCGGACCAATGGCTTTTGAACAGTGTTATATCAAGTGTGTTGAAGGCACAAAGGACGGGAAGATCGTCTATTTTACTTTCAATCCAGAAAAGGTCAGTTTTTCTAAGTCGCTAAAGTGGACACCTACCACAAAACCGACGAAGGATAATCCCGATGTCGATTTTTCCGGTGGCAACTCGTTTACCTTTTCCATCCAAAAAATAACACTGGATGCAACCATGCCCGCACTGTTGAAGGATAGTTTGGGGCGCAAAGGCGACGCTGTGGGCGGAAATATTGTAGCTGACGTGGAGCTGCTGATGAGCTTTACAAAGGTGGATGATACGCTTGCCAAAAAAGGAAACAAGGTGACACGCCCTGCGATGGTTCAGTTTTGGTGGGGCCAGTACAAGTCGTTCAAGGCATATTTGCAGAAGGTTTCTGTGGATTATGTGCTCTTTGACGAGACAGGCAAGCCCTTGCGTGCCGAGGTTGGCGTCGATTTTATCGAAGCCGACGACGAGGTCTATGACTTACCCTACCAGAATCCCACATCCCGTAGCTTGGCACGCAAGGTGCGTACGGTGATGGAGGGCGAAACCCTGGACTGGATCGCCTACCAGGAATATGGGACCGCCGCTGCCTGGCGGCATATTGCCGAGACGAACAATTTGGATGATCCCTCGGATGTGCGGCCGGGTCAATTGCTTCGCTTGGTTCCGCTGAACTAACGGCGCCTGTTTGTCTTCGTGTCGGAAATGGGTGTTTCGAGGTGGGGTGGCCAAGTGGGACGGACAGGGACGGACAAGGGTGACTTGACAGGCCGCCCAAAATCGTTAGACTGTACGGGATGCCCAGCCTCAAATGTATGTCCTCCGGATTCTTCCATCCAGGCCACAGGGCCACCTTGGTGTGCTATTTTGTGTGACATTTTATGACGAAACCGATTGAGAGCCTTACCCTTGCTACTCCCGTTGACGATGACGCGCTGGCCGACGCCATCGAAGAGATTGTTGTCGATACGGCCATGCGTGTACCGGCCATGGCTTCCATTACGTTGTATGCGGATAATTTGGCACTCCTGGATACTTTCAAGATTGGTGATCCCCTCGAGGTAGTTATCGGCTGGGACGGTAGTGGAGGCACCCTTTTCAAGGGTGATATTACGGGGCTGGAGCCGAGCTTCGAGCGCAATGGCAGTGCTCGCTTACATATCCAGGCCTACGACAAAGCGTATCGCCTACATCGGGGCAAACTATCTCGTACCTTTTTGAAACAGACCGACACCGATATTATCAAAAAATTAGCGGGTGAGGCTGGCCTTGGGGTTGGAACCATCAAACCGCCCGTCGAGGTGCAACATATGTTTATGATGCAGTATAACCAGACCAATATGGAATGGCTGCTCATGCGGGCCGAACAATTGGGATGCCAAGTCTTTGTTGTTGATGGCGAATTGAATTTCTTAGCCGCCGAAACCAAGACGGGTAGCCCCGTCGAAGTGACTTGGGGCGACGATCTGCTCAGTTTTCGTCCTCGCGTCACCGCCGTCCACCAGCCCAAAGAGGTGTCGGTGTACGGTTGGGATCAGGTCCAGAAGCGAGAGATAGTGAGTAAAGTTTCGCCTATTTCTGGCTTGAAATCGGTACCGACGAACAAACCAGGCGGTGATTTTGCCAAGAGTGCATTTCGTGACAATGCTCCGGTTGCGATTGTCGACATGCCTGTGCAAGATACCAACGCAGCCAAAGCCATTGCTACGGGGTATATCGCCGATCTGGATGGTGCGTTCACCCAAGCCGAGGGCATTGCATTTGGCAACAGCAACATTCAGATCGGGCGTCCAATCAAGATCAAGATTCGTGAGGATAGCCAGACGCCCTATTCGGGGGAATATGTGGTCAGTTCTGTGCGCCACATCTATCGTCGCACAGGTCGCTGGGAAACCAACTTCGCAGTCAGTGGCCGCAAAGCTCAAACCCTGGCCTCGCTGGTTGGCGGTGGGAGCAACCGGGATTTTTACGGCAACCGTTTCAATGGTGTTGTACCGGCTCTTGTGACCAATTTCAAAGACCCGAACAACTTGGGTCGCGTCAAGGTTAAATATCCCTGGTTGACCGGTGACGATGGCACACCCATCGAGAGTGACTGGGTGCGGGTCGCTGCACCGGGAGCCGGCCAAGATCGTGGCTTCTACTATATTCCCGAAGTCGATGACGAAGTGTTGATCGCATTTGAGCATGGCGACCCCAACCGCCCCTATTTGATTGGCTCGTTATGGAATAGCAAGGACTCGCCGCCAAAGCCGACCAACCAGGTCAACGATGGCAGCTTGATCACAGAACGGATCATTAAGTCGCGTAGCGGCCACATCATTGTGCTCAACGATACCAGTGGCAGCGAACAGATTCTGATCCAGGACAAAACGGGCAAGAACGAAGTGATCATCGACACAAAGACCAACAGCATCAGCATCAAGGCCGAAAAGGATATCAACCTGGAAGCCGGGGGCAACATCAACATCAAAGCCAAGCAGATGATCAATGTCGAGAGCAAAATCGGCGACACGAAGTTCAAGGTTGGAGCCAACTATACATTGCAAGCAACGGCCAAGGCTGAGATGAAGGCCGCAATAATGAATCTGCAAGCTCAGGGGCCGCTGACCGCCAAGGGGTTGACCACGGAAATGAGCGCGCAATCCATGGCAACTGTGAAGGGTTCTGGAATGGTGATTGTACAGGGCGCGCTGGTCAAGATAAACTAGGAGAGAACAATGCCGCAACCTGCAGCCCGTATGGGCGATCCGACAGTACATGGTGGGACGATTGTGATGGGGTTACCCACGGTCCTCATCGGTGGGCAACCAGCAGCTCGCGTGGGCGACCCTCATGTTTGCCCGATGGTCACAGGGATCGTGCCTCATGTGGGGGGTGTGATCGGGCCTCCGGGAGGCATGACCGTACTGATCGGTGGTCAGCCTGCGGCTCGTATGGGAGACATGACGATTTGTGTTGGACCTCCCGGAACAATCGCCATGGGATGTCCTACTGTATTAATTGGGCCATAGCAAAGCCCTGAACATCCGGTGCGAAGCCGGGATTTTTGACTTGTATGGTGAAATTCGGGGAGAATGAAGTGCAATGGCAGAAAATCTACGCAATCGAGAGTTCATAGGTCAGGGGCTGAACTGGCCTCTGCAACTCAATGCCCAAGGCTCTATTGCTCTGACTCAGGGCGAAAATGAGATCGATCAATCCATTCGGATCATCCTGGAGACCAGCCCCGGCGAACGGGTGATGCGTCCCGAATTCGGATGTCGTGTCTGGGAACTGATGTTTGCACCCCGCAACGCAGTGACCGAAGCCCAACTGATCGACTTTGTAGAATCTGCTCTGCGCATGTGGGAACCCCGGATCGATGTGAGTGCGGTGAACATCTTGCGCAATACGGGCTATGATGACAACGCCATCGTGGCCGAGATTCGCTACACCGTGAAGAACACCCACGACGAGCGCAGCATCGTCTATCCCTTTTATATTGTGGACGAGCCGCCAGCGTAAGAGGATTGCTGACATTGCCCACAGGCCGGGACTATCCGTCGCCTGGCTGCTCAACCTCTATTCCGCAACTTGTATCGGCTGTAGGAGTAAAACCCTGTGTCTTTGCCCG
>JAHEML010000318.1:0-2547 GCA_024643705.1 Caldilineaceae bacterium
CGCCTGTGTCTACGCTGGGTTTGGGCAAGGGGATGAGTTCGCCGCCTGCCTCTTTTTGCTCGTATTGCATAAAGACGAGATTCCAGATTTCCAGGTATTCATCGTCTTTGTTCACCCCGTCGGGGACCTGCTTGTCCAGATCGCCCCAATAGTAGTGGATTTCGGAGCAAGGGCCGCAAGGGCCAATGTCGCCCATGGCCCACCAGTTGTCCTTTTTGCCAAAGCGCAATACCCGCTCTGGGGCGGCTCCCACTTCTTGCCAAAGCTGTTCGGCTTCGTCGTCGTCGGTATAGACGGTGAACCAGAGGCGCTCGGTGGGCAGGCCCATTTCGTTGACCAGCAGGTGCCAGGCGAACTGGATGGCCTCTTTTTTGAAATAGTCGCCAAAGGAAAAGTTGCCCAGCATTTCAAAAAAGGTGTGATGGCGCGGGCTGGGGCCGACATTTTCCAGGTCGTTGTGTTTGCCGCTAACGCGTAAACATTTCTGGCTGGTGGTGGCCCGGTTGTAGTCCCGTTTCTCTAGCCCCAGAAAGACATCTTTGAACTGGTTCATCCCCGCGTTAATAAAGAGCAGGGTCGGGTCGTCGGCAGGGACCAGGTTGCTGCTGTCCACAATTGCGTGGTTCAGTTCGTGAAAATAGTCGAGAAAGAGTTGGCGAATCTCTTTTGTCGATAGTTGTTTCATGGCAGGTCTCGCTTTTGGGAACGGGTTTGGCTGATTCTGTCGCAAAGGTGTATCCGTACAGTTTAGCAGAAATTCGCAGCTTTTCAGAAAAGAGAGGATACCCAAGGTGTATTTCAGTTTTAGGGCGGAATGAAATTGTCCTCGCTGCCCGGCTCTAAAGCAGCCGGGCTACCAAGCAACGCCCCTTTCAAGGGGCTTGTGTCGGCGCAAAACGGTCTCTTCAAGCCGGATTGATCCGGCGTTGCTCCATAGCTCCGGGTCTTCGGCCCGGTGCGGACATGGCCGGCGGCACTTTTGCCCTAAAACTGAAACACACCCGATACCCACACCGCAATCACCGGAAGCGCGGCCCCGCCCATCCTTCGCTTTCTGCTTCTGTTTTTCACACATGGGTCTTCGTGCTACACTTGTCGGGTACCCAATCAGTTGCCAATTCCCACCAGACTCTGCACGAAAGGAAGTGCCCAATGCCCATGCCAACTCGCCAGGAAGCCTACGATCTCCTCTGTGAATGGGTGGAATCCGAGAGCCTGCGCCGCCACAATCTGGCCGTCGAAGCGGCCTTGCGCGGCTATGCCCGCCACTATGGCGAAGACGAGGAACTTTGGGGGCTGACCGGGCTGCTGCATGATCTGGACTACGAGCGTTTCCCCGATATGGACGATACGGAGAACGGTCACCCCCGCACCGAGCTTCGCCTCTTTCGCGAGAGGGGCTATCCTGCCGAGATGATCCACGCGGTGGAAGCCCACGCCACATTTTTGGGCGTCCACCGCCAATCCACCCTGGACAAAGCCCTGTTGGCCTGTGATGAATTGACCGGCCTGATTTTAGCCTGTGCCTATGTGCGCCCAGACAAAAATCTGCGGGATGTGAAGCTCAGCTCGGTGAAGAAGAAGTGGAAGAATCGCAAATTCACCGAAGCCATTGATCGGGATGAGAATGCCCATTTCATCGCTGATCTGGGCGTGGATTTTGACGAACATGTGGAACGTGTTTTGGCGGCCATGCAGGAGGTGGCCGAGGAATTGGGTGTGGCTGGGGAATAGATAGGGCTATCTTTTCATCTCTTCCAGTTCCCGCTTCCGCTGCCGGTAGAGAAGCTCCTCCAGCAGCGCCCGCTGGGTGGAAGAAATATCGGCCATGATACCAAAGAGGAAGATAAGAAACCCGACAGTGAGTAGGGTTCCGCCGATGGTGACCGACTGGGTGAGGCGACCCACACCCGACTGGGATGTCATGTAGTAGTAGAAGAAGCGGGCCAACAGGATCAACCCGCCGACGACAAAGGGCGTAGCCAACAGCGAGAAACTGCGCAGTGGCTCGTACAACGTGTAAAGGCGCAAGATTGTTGCCGCCGAGCGCTTGATATAACTCCATGTGCTGCGCATCAGCCGGGATTCCCGGGTTGGGTCGTGGACGGTGATGGGCACACTGGCAACAGCCAGCCCCTTTTTGCCCGCCTGGATGATCGTTTCCAATGTGTAGGTATAGCGGGTGAGCACAATCAGGCGCAAGGCTGCTTCGCGGCTGAAGGCGCGAAAACCGCTGGTGGCGTCGGGTACAGATGTGTCCGATGCGATGCGCACAACCCAACTCCCCAATTGTTGCAGCAGCCGTTTGACAGGCGAGAAATGATCGACCAGATGGGTCTGACGATCACCGATCACCATGTCGGCCTCCCCCCGCAGCACAGGCTCGATGAGATCACCGATGAACTGCCCCGGATATTGATTGTCTCCGTCGGTATTCACCACCACATCTGCCCCCACGCGCAGGCAATAGTCCAGCCCCGTTTGAAAAGCCGCGGCCAAACCCATGTTGCGGGGATGGCGCACAACGTGATCTACCCCTAGTTCTGT
>JAHEML010000318.1:2557-5420 GCA_024643705.1 Caldilineaceae bacterium
ATGCGGGCGGTTCCGTCCCGGCTGCCATCGTCGATCACCAGCACTTCCAGCCGAGAGATACCCGGCAGGGAACGGGGCAACTCTGCCAGGACAAGCGGCAGGGTTTCGGCTTCGTTGTAGCATGGAATCTGTATGATCAGGTGCATAAAAGTCTCGTTTCCTCATCCAATCTTTGGCGCTGGGCCAGCCACTGTGTCCAGCGCGCCGCCCAGATCGATCAATTCGGCTGCAATGCGCCGCAGACAACTATTCATATCACCAACGATCTCGGCGGGGGCCAACCGCAACAGCCGCCAGCGATCGGGCAGAGACGCGTCGTGCACCGATTCATCATCCTCACCATAGCGGATGCCCAGATAGCCACCCCGCGCCCGCAGAGCTATATCCGCGGGCCAATCGCCCACCAATCGATTGGGCAAGGGGCGTAGCCGGTTGTCGCGCAGGGCCTGCCAGAGAGCATCGAAAGGGTCGGCACTGCGCTTCAAATCGGTGATGTCCTTTGCGTGCAGCAGCCGATCCAGGGTTGTGTGGATGAATGTCACCCGGCGAAATTTGGCCGCAGGCACAGGCTGATCCAGCCGCACCAGGGGGCCGATGGCAATGCGAAAATAGTAGTCGCTGGCGCGAGGATGCTCGGCTTCGTCGGGGAGCAGCTCGGCCCTGGTGAGTAAATGATAGCGTTGCACCGGGGCAAACCAGGTGATTGTGTGGCTCTCTTCTTTGGGTTGAAAGGCGCCCGTCTGGTAGAAAGCCAAATAATCGGCCCCGATGCGCCGGGGTGCGCGACGCTGGGGAATGCGATACCATCCGTCAGACGCGGCCCGCCGCAGGTCTTCTGGCCGGTTCACCACTGCCACCAGGACTGTGCGCCGTTGTAGATGGGGGTCTGAATAGGCGAATTTCATCAACAATTGTCCATGTCAACACGAAGCGACTTTAACCGATATACTTTAACCGATATAGGGGTGCAGAGCGGGCGCATAACGCTCGATCTGGCTGCGCAACCGCAACAGGGCCACATCTTTTGCTTTGGCCTCCAATAGTATATCAAATGGGCGCAAGGACAGGGAAAGGGCAGCGGAGAGCAGATCGATAATGGGAAAGGGGTCGAGGAAATCGCTGTGCTGATTGAGCAAAGGGGCCTGCATATGTACACCGTCGGGCCGACGCAGGTAGCGTATCTCGGTGCGGGGGCTGCTGATGTGGATTTTGGGGCGCTTGCTGGTGGGCCATGTCGCCAGGGCCAATCGCAGCCCATCGATGGGCGGGATATCTTCCGGGTTCAGACAGCGGTGGTGCAGGCTGTCGAAGACCACCGGTACGCCCGTGCGCCGATGAATCCAAAGCGCGTCCGAAAGGCTGTAGCGCCGGTCGTCGTGTTCCAACACAACCCGTCGGCGGGTTGGGGCGGGCAGGGTTTCCCAGCCCCGCACAAAGCGTGTCCGCCCGGCTTGGGTGTTGTCGTGTACGCCGCCCACGTGCACAACAATCACACCATCCTGGTCAATGCCCATGCCATCCAAGAGCGCTGCCGCGGACTCTAGTTCCTGGACAGAGCGGGCCAGGAGCGCGGGGCTGGGACTGTTGAGTTGTACAAAAAAGCCAGGGTGCAACGTCAAGCGTAGCCGTTGCTGGCGGGCCAGATCACCAATCGCGGCCAGCTCGGTGGCGCATTCGTCCAATTGGCGATGGAACCCGGGTAAGTCGGGGTGGGTGAGATAGGGGGCCAGTTGTCCCGACAGCCGGTAGAAGCGAATGGATCGACTTTGCAAATAGAGGAAAATATCACGCACATAGGCCAGGCTGACGCTCAGGTGCGGCTGATTTTGCCAGCGGCGGCTATCGTGGGAGCGCAGCCCTGGTGTGCCCAATACCTTGACTGGGAAACCCAGACGCATGGGGAAACCGACAGGGGTAAGATCGGCAGGGATAGGATCGGCTGCCATCTGCTCAATCTCCCTGGGTGGCCGTTGGGTCTATGGCTTTGGGCAGGTGAACAGGGGCACGATCTACTCGTCTGGCCGGGTCGTCGTCGATATCATCCACAAAGGATCGGGTGGAACGCATGCCCCGGCGCGCCAGATAGAGAAAGAGGACGAAAATGGCGGCCAATCCGATCAGCGCCATCGCGTTCAGCCCTGTCTGCACGTGCTTGATGGCTTCGGTGGCGTAGAAACCCACCAGTGCCAGCAGGGTGGACCAGCCGACCCCAGCCAGAAAGACGACGGGAAACCAACCGCGCAGGGGAATCCTGGAAAGCCCGGCTGCCACCAGGGATGGGATAGCAAACCCGGTGGAAAATTTGGCAATGAGCAGCACCTTGCGGGCATGGCGGCGCATGGCCCAGCGCAGTTTTTCTATATGGCGGGCGCGCAACCCCAGCCAGCCCAGATAGCGAAGCAGGGTTTTCTCGCTGCTGTAGTAGCCCAGGTAGTACCAACCGATGTCTGCGATGAGATTGGCGAGGGCTGAGACGGCAACCACCACCGACAGCCGCATAAAACCGGCAGATGCTGCGGCCGCGCCAATGAGGGTTGCAATTGGCCCTTCTATTGCGATCAACACAAATAGAAGCAGATAGTTCCAGCGCCCCCACTCTTGAATGCCCCCAGCTTGCATCGTTTCCCAAAAGGTATCCAGCCATTGGAAATCAAAATTCATACGGTTCCTACAGTTTGTCCATAATTGGTTGAATCGCCCAGGCCAGCACGTCGAGCCGACGGGCAAAATGCAGCAGGGGCGGAACATCCGGCAGAGAAATCCCCGCTGCCTGGGCCACGCTATTCTGCTCAAACTCTGCCTCTGCCCGTTGAATAGGCCCGGGCGCGTGGTGGATTTCTCCCCGATAGATGCGGCCCTGTTT
>JAHEML010000319.1 GCA_024643705.1 Caldilineaceae bacterium
ATGATGATCACCGGATCGCCGGGGATCATACGGATCAACGAGAAAACGACGATCGATACACCCAGTAGTACAGGGATCAGCGATATCAAGCGACGGGCAATATATTGGGCCACAGGAAAGATTCCCCTTACGAAGGAGAGTAGAGGTCGCCAGGTCGAAACGCTGACGACCTCTACTCTCTGCTTGAATCGATTTTCAGTAGCATCGGTGGTCAGGCGTTAACGAGTAACCACAACAGCGCTAACCCCCACAACCACTGATTATGACTGACGACTACTCACCAATCCACATATACTCGTACCAATCGCGGAAGACCACAGGCACGTAGCCCTTGACTTCGTTGCGCAACACGGTGACGCTGGTCGTCCACACCACTGGGATGCGGGGAACGTCGTCACGAACAATCAATTCTGCTTCTTGATAGATCGCCTCACGCTTGGCCGGATCAGACTCAATTGCGCCATCAACCAAGAGTTGTGCCAACTTGTCGTTGTTGTAGCAATCCTCGGCCTTTGGCTCACCCGCTGGATGGGCAAAATGGTAGCCAATGAAGTTGTCTGGGTCGCCGTTGTCGGAGCCCCAGCCCAACATCCACATGGGGAATTTTCCTTCGTTGCGGTCGGCCAGATACGCTCCCCAATCCTCGGTTTGCAGGCTGACTTTGATACCCACCTTGGCCAGATCGGCAGCAATAGCCTCGCCAATGGCCTTGGAGTCGGGGAAGTAGCCGCGGATGACCGGGATGTACCAGAAGTCGGTCTCGAAACCATCGGGCAGACCGGCGGCGGCCAAGAGTTCCTTGGCCTTTTCTGGATTGTACTCCCAGGGCTTGATGTCCGGGTTGGAACCCAGAATGGCTGGCGGCTGGAAGGAACCGGCTGCCTCGCCAAAGTCGCCATAGAAAGGAGGAATCAGCGCACTCCAGTTGACGGCATAGGCAATCGCCTGGCGCACTTCCAACTTGTCAAACGGTTCGGTGCATTGCTGGAAGGCAATGTAGCCTGTGCTCAACGCCGGTTTGACATAAACCGTAATGTTCGGGTCATCCTGGGCCGAGGGCAGATCGGTCTGGGCCAGATCGGCCTGATGGATCGTGCCAGCCTGGAGTTCGGCGAAGCGGGCGGAATTGTCCGGGATAGAGCGGAAAATCAGCTTATCCAGCTTGGGGCCATCGCCCCACCAGTCTTCGTTCTTCTCCAACACGATACGATCGTCGGGAACCCATTCCACGAATTTGAAGGGGCCAGTGCCGACAGAGGTACCAGCCGGGGTTCCGTAGTTGTCACCCTGCTCCATGATTGCCGTGGGGCTTTGGATACCGAAGACAAACCCTTCGGCCAGCTTCGCCAATAACACACCCGAAGGGGCACCGAGTTTGATTTCGATGGTGTAATCGTCGATGACATTGACTTCGTCAATCGGTAGGTTCGGGCCGAATTCGATGTCGTAGTATTCGAAGGGGCGACCAAAACGATACTCGTTGTCTGGATTCATCCAGCGATCAAAGTTCCAGGCCACGGCTTCGGCGTTGAAATCGGTGCCGTCGTGGAACTTGACCCCTTGGCGCAGGTGGAAAATCCAGGTCTGGCTGTCTTCGGTTTCCCAGGACTCGGCCAGCCAAGGGATTGGCTTGGTGGAAGTTCCTTCCAGGCGGATCAACCCTTCAACGATCTGGTTGATGACACGGGCAGACTCGCCGTCGGTTTGGGTGCCGTTGTCCAGGCCAACCGAATCGCCGCCACGGCCTACGATCATCGTGCCACCGGTTTCGGCGGCTGCTTCGGCTGCGGGTGCTTCGGTTGCTGCCGCTTCGGCCGCGGGTGCAGCCGCTTCGCCACCACTTGCCGGTGCAGCAGGTGCGGGGGCAGGGCAGGCAGCCAGCAGCATGGCAAAAACCAGCATTGCTGACAAAATAGTAAGAGTTCTTCGCATGTGATGTTTCTCCTTATGTATACTTCGAAATAAATACTTCGCCTACAATGGTTTTTGGCTGGCCAGACCATTAACAGGGAGGCCGCTTCTTCTCCTTTGCGTTTACAACGATTGACGGGCTATATCACTGGCACAAACTTATACCAGGATAGGGATGACGTGATCTTGTAAGGGTAAGGTTGTCACCTCTACCCGATCAGGGTGCATCAAGCAGTTGATCTCGCTGCGAATCCCTAATCCTTTGGCTGGCGTGCTGTCGTCGAAGTTGAAGCCGGGCATGTAGATACCCGGTTCCACCGTGAACATCAAATTGGGGATCAATTGGCGACGATCCTGGGTCTCCAGATTATCGATGTTAGCCCCGATCCAATGGCCGGTGGGTCCCAGGCTGTGGCCCGTACGGTGGAGGATGAACTCGCCATAGCCGGCATCGCTGATCACTTTGCGGGCGGCATCGTCTGCCATGTACCCATAGGCGGGCAACCCTGCATCCATCCGCTCTTGGATATGGCGCACGGTTGCATCCCTGGCCGCGGCCACCACCGTAAAGACCTCCTGCATTTTGGGCGGCACTTGCGCGCCACAATAGCCAGCCCAGGTGATGTCTGCGAAGGAGTCGTCCGGGTTGTTGGTTTCTCGGCTCCACAAGTCGATCAACACTGCGTCACCCTTGTGGATAGGGCTGTGGTGGGCTGCGCTGGAAATGTAGTGCGGGTCGGCGGCGTGAGCGTTGACCGAGCAGAGGGATGTAACGCCCGTCTGGAGTCCAATCTTTTCTAGCTCTTCGTTGATGTAACACTGCACGTCAAACTCGGTGACATCCTGCCCATTGCGCAGCCGTTGGCCGATGAAGGCAAAGGCAGCGTCTTTCACCGCCAGGCAACCCGCAGCGGCGCGTCGATGGCCTGCAATCTGCTGGGCAGAGAGAACCGCCGTCATCTGTTGCACCAGATCGCCGCTGCTGACGATTTCGGCCCCGGTGCTCTCGCGCACCAGATCAATAACGCCCCCGTCTACTGTGCTGACATACGGGAGCGCATTGCGGGGGCTATATTCCATGGCGATTCGCAGTGGCTTGGCAGATGGTGCGCCCACCAACTTGGGCAAGGCTGCTTCCATCTCTTGCCAACCCACATAGCGGGTCATCGATCCCTGTTTGTCTGCGGGTAGATCGACAAACATGTGGGTTTCGATGGCATGAACCAGCCAGGCGGGTTCGCCCCGGGCCGGAATCCAACAAAACCACCGGCGGCTGCCAGAACTGGCCAACCCAGTGAAAGACCGCGCAATTGGGTTTTGATTGCGAAAGCTGTAGACGAGCCAGCCGTCGATATTCTCTTGGCGTAAATAGTCCTGAATAGCGGAGAGTTGCATGAAACACCTATCAGGCGAGGAGAGTTTAAGCATCCAACTTGGGTAGTATGACAGACTTTGCAAAATTCGTCCACATGCGTACCGGCTTGCAAAGCAATTGGACAGGCTGAGCAGCACGAACGGGTCTGATCTGGGTTGAGCCAGACCCGTTCGCTTCATTTGCTACATTTCGGGCATCATCAGCACTGGCCCAGCTGCCGTTCGCTCGTACAATTCGGAGAACATGGCGCTGCCGTCGTCATCCACCAGGGTGGTCTGCACGCCCCGCTCGTAAAGGGGCTGGTTGGCTGTGCGGAAATAGGTCCACATTTGCGAGCCACCACTGAAGGAGTTGTCTTTGAAAAAGACGCTGAGACCGTTGGCCCGATCATACCGAATCATCCGCCGGGGCAGGGAGAAATCGGCCACATCCACCCGATATTTTTCCAACGCGTCCTCGTCCACCGTGACCCCCAGGCCGGGCGCGTCGGGCACTTTGGCATAACCGCCCAGAATAGGAATGCGTTCGGTGAGCAGGTTGTGTTCGTATAGCTCGGTGCAGGTAATGGCCGGCCATTGGGCATGGGTCAACACAGCACCCAAATGGATCGCCATGACTTCGGTCAACCCTGTCCCCACCATTTGGATGAAGAAGGGCATATTGGCCGTAGCCGAGCTAATACCGCCCTGGAAAAGCCTGGACACGCCGCCCGCCATCACAAAACCGTCACAGTAGCCCGCGCCGATGGCCGCGTTGGGCGGGATAGAACCGTAATGATGGGCCATGGGTGTGCGGATTCGCTCCCGCAGCAACTTGTTGCCTGCCAGGTCGTGGGCCAGAATCGGCCCTTCCCAAATGGTGATTTTGGGGAAGTCGTTTTCAAGCTCTTGCAGCACGGGGATGGCCGTGGAGGCGTCCAGCAGAAAATCGTTCCAGTCGCAGTCGATGTGGAACCAGTCTGGCGTGGCTTCGCTGATGCGCTTTACAGTCTCGTACACATCGAACCAGGGGCGTGTCTTGATTTTGATGGAGGTGTAGCCCAGGCTCACCGCGACTTTGGCTTCCTCTTCGTAGGCAGCGGGGGACATATCGTGATTCCAGAAGGAGATGGGTGTCCAATCCCGGCATTTTTGGCCCAGAAGGGCAGACACTGGCACGCCAGCCAGCTTGCCCGCCAGGTCAAAGAGAGCCATTTGCAAACCTGCGCCCAGCGTGTCATCCCACATCAACTCAAAGGGATTTTTGCCCAGCACCCGATCGGTATCCGGCACTTTGCCCCATGTGTAGTTTTGGATCGTCTCACCGTAGCCCACAGTGCCATCGTCCGCAGTAACCCGGATGACCTCGGTTTCGGCCCAGGTGTGGATATTGGCTCGTTCCAGTTCCCGGCGCACCCGATCAACAATGGGGACGACCAGAAGAATCCGTTCGACATCTTTGATTTTAGCAGTCATGCACATAAACCTTTCCTGGAGATTGATAAAGAGGAATATGGGTGATGCTTAAATCGCTGATTTTCGCAGATTGTCTTCGCGCTCATCAGCCCAATCCGCGTCGTCCATGTTCTATTTTACGTTCCTTTACACCTGCCATTGGGCGGGCAGGAGCGTGTCGCTGAATCCAAAGCGGTTGCTCAACCATTCTGCCTGCTGCACCCCGTCGCGGTAGGACGAATGAGCCGTCTCGTACTCGGTTACGGGAGCATCGATTGTTTCGCGTAGTGGCGTGAGACGGGCAGATGAGAGGAAATCATGAGAGTTGCCGGTTACCATCAATGTGGGGCAGTGGACGGCTGGGGCAAAGTGGATCGGGTCGAAATAGGCAAGGGTTGCTGCCACCTGTTCAACCTGTTCGGGGTAGGCCCGGGTGTAGTCGTTTATCTCTTCCAGCGGGTAGGCGCTTGTTGATGGGGCCAGATTGGCTGTATTGTATAGCAGTTCCGGAGCCACATGCAGCCCAGATAGCTGGGGGCGCATTGCTGCTGTGATCAGTGCCAGATCGTTGCCCGCGGCGACAATGCGGTTTGGGTCCACCTCTGGCCGACTTAGCAAAAAGTCCAGCCCCCGCAGACAATCGGCTACAATGCCACGATAGATATACCCGGCGGGGCTGTCGAT
>JAHEML010000320.1 GCA_024643705.1 Caldilineaceae bacterium
CGCCATTGGGCCGAAGCGGGTATCGGCGGCATCCGGCTGGCCGCCAACTTCCGGGGCACAGGCAGCGATCCCCTGGCCCATTGGCGCACGGCGAACGAACTGGGGCTGGTTGTCAGCGCGCCCAGCAGCCCAGCCAGCCTGGCCAGCGATGAATTTGCCGAAGTGCTGCGCCTCTTCCCAGAACTGCCGATTGTCATTGAGCATTTGGGCGGGGCCAAACCGGGAATGATAGCGGATGAGTTTGCGCCTGTGCTGGCGTTGGCCTCCCACGAAAATCTCACCATCAAACTGCCCGGCTTCGGCGAATTCTGCCATCTGCCCCACCCCTTCCGGGATGTGCCATCCTTTGCCGACAGTATATTGGAAGCTTTTGGCCCCCGGCGCATGATGTGGGGTAGCGATTGGCCGCCCGTTAGCAGCAGGGAGGGGTACGACAGTTCCCTCTCCTTTCCGCTGGACTATTTCGCCGACCTGGGCGTAGAGGAGCGTGCCTGGATCTTCGGGAGGACGGCGCAGGCTGTGTGGAAGCTGTAGGGTCAGGTGGCAAATGGCCGATCACTGACGACGGACGACAGACGATGGACGACCGAAGGGCGAAGCATGGTGGGTCGTCGTCTCATTTTGCGAAAGGCACTCACATGACTGATCTCATCTTTGCCTCGGCTACCGAACTTGCCCGGCGCATCCGGGAGCAGGAAGTCTCGTCCGCCGAAGTGGTGGAGGCATGTTTAAGCCGCATTGCAGCGGTGAACCCGGCGCTGAATGCGGTGGTGACACTGGCTGATGACGCTCGCGACCAGGCAAGCAACGCCGATGCAGCATTGCGCCAAGGGAAATTGTGGGGGCCACTGCACGGTGTGCCCATGACCATCAAAGATTCTTTCGACACAGCCGGTGTGCGTAGCACTTGGGGTACGGTGGGTCGCCGGGACTTTGTGCCGGAGATCGACGCCACCGCTGTGGCCCGGATGAAAGCCGCAGGTGCGATCCTGCTGGGCAAGACCAATACGTCTGAATTCACCATGTCCTTCTACACCAACAACCGCATCTTTGGCGCAACCCGCAACCCCTACGACACAGAGCGGATGAGCGGCGGCAGCAGTGGTGGCGCGGCGTCGATTGTGGCCGCGGGGGGTTCGCCCATAGATTTAGGCACAGATACTGGCGGCAGCGTGCGTCTGCCTGCGCATTTCTGCGGCATCGCGGGCATACGCCCCACCAGCGGGCGGGTCCCCCGCACAGGCCACGCCGTCCCCTTTGGCGGTCTGGCTGATCTGCTGACCCAGGTTGGCCCCCTGGCCCGTCGGGTGGACGATGTGGCCCTGGCTCTCTCTGTCATCAGCGGGCCGGACGGTGTGGACCCATACATCACGCCCATGCCACTGGGGGACTACCGACAGGTGGCGTTGTCCGGGCTACGGGTGGCCTATTTCACAGACAACGGCGTGGCCCCACCCACCGCTGAAACCGCGGCCTGTGTGGAACGGGTGGTCGGCGCGCTGGCCGGGGCTGGCTGTCGGGTCGAAGAGGCTCGTTTGCCGGGGATGGAGCAGAGCTTCGATCTCCTGCGCGGGCTGCTGGGCGCAACCGGACGGGCCAACCTGAAGCGGGCGTTGGAGAGAGCCGGTACGCTTTTGGACGAGACGGGTATGAGTTTTATGGCAACAGCCAAGGCGCTGGGGCCTATGGAATTGGAAAATCTGTTTGAACAGGTGGATAGCTTCCGTTCGGCCGCGCTGGCATGGTTTCAGCCCTACGACCTGCTCGTGGCCCCCGTCAACGCTGGCCCCGCGGTACCCGTGGGTGAAATCGAGGATCGCATCGCAGACTTCACCTACACAATGACCCACAACCTGACCGGCTGGCCCAGCGCGGTGGTGCGGGTGGGCACATCGCCCGAAGGATTGCCTATCGGCGTCCAGTTCACCGCCCACCCCTGGCGAGAAGATGTGGCCTTGGCCGCGGCGTCCTTTGCAGAAGAGGTTTTTGGTGGCTGGCAGAGGCCGCGTGACGAATGACGAATGACAAACGACGAATGACAAATGACCAGAGAGTCCTGTATCCAGGGCATCTCCCGGCCTGAGGCAAAAGCATCCATCAAGGGAATATTGATTGACCATCAGGAGGGGTTGGCTATGCGTGTAGCGGTGACGGGTGGCAGCGGCGCGATTGGCCGCTACGTCTGTAGTGAATATCTGACCGCTGGGTACGAAGTGGTCTCGTTGGATCGAACACCGCCGCCACTGCCAGGCGTGGGCTTTGTTGCGGTGGACCTGACAAATTTGGAAGCTGCCTGCACTTCCCTGGCAGGCTTCGACTTGGTCGTCCATCTGGCTGCCATCCCCGACCCCTACAGAAACCCAGAAATGGAAGTCATCACCACCAATACAGCCATCAACTATGCGGTCTTCGAGGCGGTGCGCCGCAACCGCATTCCTCGCATTGTTTACGGGTGCAGCGACTCCAGCACAGGCTTTGGCATCCACAACGCAGCGCTAAAGCCCCTCTATGTACCCATCGACGAGGCGCATCCTCTTTGGCCGCATGAGAGCTATAGTCTCTCTAAACATTTTGGCGAGCGCATGGCCGAAAGCTACGCGGTTGCCTATGGCATCCAAGCTATCTCTCTGCGCTACAATTGGGTCTGGGTGGCTCGCTGGCGGGAGAAGGCAGCCCAGATGGTGGCCGATAACCGGGCGGGTATCTTTGACCAATCGACCGCATGGCTGGGTGGCTACATCTCTGCGCGTGATGTGGCCCGGGCCTGTTTGGCTGCGGGCACCTATCGCTTTCCGGCAGAGCAGGCGATCACCTACGAAGCATTCTTTCTTACCGCGGCCAACACCTCCTATGGTCTACCCACCTTGGAATTGCTGGCCGCCATCTACGGCAACTTGCCCCCGCAAAAGGAACCCGCCTACTTCGTCGCCGACCCCTTCGCCACGGTTTTCGATATTCGCAAGGCGGCGCGGCTGCTTGGTTGGACACCCCGCGACCGTTGGCAGGATTTTGAGACGTGGGAATTGTAGACCGTTAAGCGGAAAGCGCGGAGAACCACCATCAAAGGAGAAAGACGAATGAACTACCGAACCCTGGGTATGACCGGGCTGAACGTATCGGAGATTGGGCTGGGTGCATTCCCCATCTCTGGGTTGTGGCAACGGGGCGATGGCTCCCAGTTTGGTTGGACGGGCACAGATGATAGCGAGTCGATTGCCCTGATCCACCGGGCCGAGGAACTGGGCGTCAACCTCATCGACACAGCAGAGGGGTACGGCGACGGCCACAGCGAGGAACTGACTGGCAAAGCACTGCAAGGACGCCGAGAGCGCTGGATTGTGGCGACAAAGGTGCAACCGAACCAGGGGATCAACCGTGATAAACCCGACGAGGCGGCCCTGCGTCGACGCATCACCGAAGCGTGTGAGGGGAGTCTGCGCCGTCTGCAAATGGAGACCATCGATCTTTATCAGCTCCACGCCATCCCCTACACCTGGGCCATGCCCGCGGTAATGGAGACTCTGGCCGATCTGCGAAGCGCGGGCAAGGTCCGCTGGTATGGCATCTCCACCAATGACCGTTCCGCTATTAACCAGCTACACTCTTTCGGCCCCATACACATTCTGCAAATCGGCTACAACCTGCTGGAGCGTAGCGCAGATGAACTTCTCCATTGGGCCAAACGGGAGAATATCGGCACATTGATTCGGGTTCCACTGGCCAAGGGGATGCTCACCGGCAAGTATTCGGGGGCCAATGCCCGTTCCCTGGCCGAGAACGACCTGCGCTTCGAACGTTTCCAGCGTCCAGAGACAGTGGCGGGTCTGGCCCGGCTGCCCGATTTGGACTTCCTGGCGACTGCCGAGCGCTCCCTGGTGCAGGCGTCCCTGCGTTTTGTGCTGGACCATCCGGGTGTCTCGTGCGTCATCGCTGGGGCCAAGAATCGGGGGCAGATGGAGGAAAACGCGGCGGCTTCCCAGATTCCGCCTCTTTCAACGTCGGAGCTTGCCCAGGCATTGCCTATCGCCGAGACAATCACCACCCCAGGTTGGATATAGCCAGAGACGGATACCCCGGCAGCCTGGAAAGAAGGCATGTTGCTGGGTAGAGGACCTGTCGGCTGGAAAGGAGCAATCGTATGCGACTTGGTATTGTAGGCATGTTGCCCGGTGACTTTCGTACCTTCACCCCAGGGCAGATGGACGCGATCCGCGGCCTGGGTTTCACAGGCTTCGGTTTTCACCTGAGCGGCGAGGATATTTTTGACATCACCCCGGCAGAGTGTGCCTCCTTTCGGCGCTTTCGAGAATCCCAGGTTCTCGACCTAGCTCAGTTCGCCATCACCTACAACGAGTGTCTCTTTCACCCGGACACGGCAGTGCGGGAGCGCGGGATTGAGAAAATCAATAGGGGCACGGAGATTGCAGCGGCGTTGGAAGCCCAGGCATTCCTCCTGCGTCCGGGCAGCCTGAACCCCGATGGCCCGTGGACACCCCACCGAGACAACCATCGACCAGAGCATGTGGAGGTTCTGGTGGAGACATTGAAATCGATTGCCCGCAAAGCTGAGGCCGAAGGGGTGCTGCTGGCCATGGAAACCCACGCCGTCTCGATTATGGATCCGCCGGAGAAGTGCCGGTCGATTGTGGAGGCTGTGGGTTCGCCCAACCTGCGCCTGATTCTGGACGCGGTCAACCACTTCCAGTGTTTGCACCAGGTCTACCAAAGCAGTGGGTGGGTGGATCACATCTTCGACGCCATTGGAGACATCTCCCCGTTGGCGCACATCAAGGACTTGAAAGTATCCAACGGGCTGGTTCTGCACATCGACCAGGAGGTTCCTGGTGAAGGCGAGCTGGACCTGGGATTGGTGCTGCGCCGCTTCGACGCGCTCTTCCCCCATGGCTACGGACTCATCGAGCACCTGCGCCTGGAACAGATTCCCCTAGCTGTAGCCAATGTGCGTCGCATTGCTGCCGAAAATGGGGTTGTCATTCATTGATCGAGACGGCGTGGATGTTTGCCCTACGCCCCTTTGATTGTTGGCTCAACCTATTGCGAAGCACGACTCGACGTTTGTCATTTTGCCCCAACCTTGTACAACCTTTTACCGGAAACCATAGCTATAAGGAGAGGTTTGTGTCTTTCATCCAATGCGATTTCTATTCGGAAACCTTGCAGCTTGCCACATCCATGAATGTGCTGCTGCCCCGCACCACCCAGGCTCAGCGGGACGCGCTTGGCCCCGGCTACCGCTTCCCCACCCTCTTTCTGCTGCATGGGATGTCCGCCGATCACACCGGCTGGCAGCGCTTCACCTCTGTAGAGCGCTACACCCGCTTTCTCAACCTGGCGGTGGTGATGCCCGCAGTCCATCGCAGCTACTACAC
>JAHEML010000321.1 GCA_024643705.1 Caldilineaceae bacterium
TGTCTGGACTGAAGGCCACCTGCTCGACTGCCCCTCGATGGCCGCTGAACACCCGAAGCGGCTCAGGCTTCTGCTGTGAGACGATACTATCCATCGCCCAAAGTTGAATGGTGCCATCTGCACCGCCGCTGGCCAGAATCTGCCCGTCTGGGCTGAAGTCCAGGGCATAGACGGCTGACGAATGGGCGCGCCAGACCGCCACCGGCTGGGCCGAGTCCACCAGCCAGAGTCGGATCTTGCCGTCACTCGTGCCCGCGCCAAAATAGCGACCGTCCGCGCTGTAGGCCGCGGCCCAAACAAACCCAAAAGCTTCGGAAAAACGCGTGCCCGATAGATCGGCCTCGCTGAAATTCACCGAACGCAGAAAATGGCCCTGGGTATCTGCTTGCCAGATACTAAGACCGGAGAAATCAAATCCGGTGATGTCAATTTTCATGCGCAGGAGCAGATTGAGTAGATTGCCCGCGGCATATCCCTTGGGCATGCCAGTCTCTGCACGT
The DNA here is from genome assembly GCA_024643705.1 of Caldilineaceae bacterium. GTDB lineage: Bacteria > Chloroflexota > Anaerolineae > Caldilineales > Caldilineaceae > JACQGT01. Next base: position 501 of record JAHEML010000321.1, read on the forward strand.
AGCTCCGCCAGCCACTGATGGACGGACGCCCGAATGGTGGTAAGGGGGGCGTTGGCCAGAAGATGCTCTGCAATGGGATCGAGAAAGAGACGGCCCTGGCTTTGGCGGACGTAGTCTGGGGCGTCGGTATGCTGAAGGGCAAAACGGTTGGTGACTGTCAAGCGACCGGTTGGGCCATCTCGCCTGGCCTGGCCGGAAGGCATCAGCTCTTGACAGATGGTATCGAGCAGCCGTTCGCTCAGGTATTCGCTGATCACATTTTGCAGGGAGAAGCCGCTGGCCGTTCTCTCCAACAGGGAGCGCTGCCGCAGGGCTTGTAGCGCCTCGACGATTCCCCCCTGGTTTGGCTTCTGAACAAGGAACATTTGGATGTCAGAGGGCATCATTGGCTGACGAGCCACCGCCAGCCAATATAACACCTCCTGCTCCAAAGGGGTCAGGCGGCCAATCTGCTGGTCCAACACATCCCGGATGTCATCAAAGATGGGCATTTCCTCAACAAGAAAGCTATCGACTTCGCCAAAATAGAGATCCCGGATCGTATGGGCCAGCAGATTGAGCGCCAGGGGGTTGCCCGAATAGCGGTCGGTCAAGTCTACCGCCACCGCGGGGGTTATGGTCAACCCATGGGCGGCCAGAATTTCCTGAGAGGTCTGGCTGGAAAGTGGGGGCAGGTTCAGAGAACGCACCTGCTCGGTCCGTCGCTCCAGTTGGACCATGGGTTTGGGCCATTCCCGGCTGGTGACGAGCAGGCAACTGGGATGCTCAAATTCGCCCAGGTATCGGAGCAACTGCCCATAATCCTCGTATCCGGGCCGGAAACGACCGGCGGCATCTTCCCGCAGGATGGTTTCCATGTTGTCCAATATCAGCAAACAGCGACGCTGACGCAGAAAGTCCAGGAGCAGGGCGAGCAGTTGGTCCAGATCCGTCGGCAGATTGCTCAAGGGTGATCCCGCCAACCGATCCAGGAGAACGGGCAGCAGATCAGTTAAGGGGGGCGCGTTGATCAACGAACGCCAGATGACCGCATCGAAATGGCCGGAGAGCCGCCGAGCTGTATGCGCAGCCAGGGTAGATTTACCCGCGCCACCCATGCCCAGCAGAGTGATCACCTGGATTTGCTCCTGGACAATCCACTCTTGAAGCTGCTCGAACTCTCTCTTTCGGCCCAGAAAGAGACCGACCAGGGGCGCTTCGCTCCAATCCTGGGCCGAGGGAGGTTGGGACAGCAAATCAGCGAGAGGAAGAGGCGACGAGGTGTCAACGGCCAAATCGCTGGTGGAGAATTCTCCGGCTGTAATTTCCTGAATCAGGGAGAGGGTCAGTGGGTCTGGCTCCACGCCCAGATCGGTCCGCAGGAGTTGGGACAGGCTATTGAACTGGGCCAGGGCCTGGTTGGTCATGCCCATGCGGGCCAACAGCCGGATCACCTGGCGGTGAGCCTCCTCCCGATAGGGGTCCAGGGCCAGCAGACGGACGGCAGTCTCGTGGGCCTGGGTGATCTGCCCCTGAGCTTCCAGAATGGCGACCCGTTTGTCGAAGGCGTAGATGGCCCGGTGGTGGAGATACTCCCGGCGCAGCATCAGCCATTCCTCGAAGGGCTGAGCATCCCCCAGGTTGAAACCGGGCAACAATTCGCCGTTATAGAGCGCAGTGGCTTGGGCCAAATGGGCGGCGCAGGTGGAGCAGGCTGTCAAAGATGTGTGGTTGTGGCCGGCAACGGCATCAACTGCCTGCTGAAAGACCAGAACGTCCACCTGCGCATGGGCGGCATTGAACCGAATGGACTGGCGGGTGACGGTCAGCAGATTTTCACTGAGGTTCGGGGCTGCGGCATCCAAGGTACGACGCAGACGATGCAGGGTATTGCGAAGATTGGTGCGGGCTGCCTGGTCGGGCAGTTCAGGCCAAAGCAGGGCGGCCAGAGCACTGCGGCTTCTGGCCTGGTGGGCCTCAGTCACCAAATAGGCAAAGAGCGCCCTGGTCTTGTCGGTCGGGAAATCTGCCACAGAACGACCATCAACAGTGATAGCAAACGTTCCCAAGAGTTCAACTTGAATCGCACTCATGTTCCAACCAGAGAACTGCAATAGAGAGAAAAAGCTGAGACACGGATTGGGATCACACGGGTTGAGATCATAACGGGCATTATATCAGACCGCAACCATAGGACGGACATTCAATCTGCCAGAATCCAAACGCCTTCCCAGTTCCTCCCCGGAAAATGTGCATCCCAAGCTCGGTCAAAATTGAAGAAAGTGACAATTTAGTACCCAGTAAATAAAGTCGTGTGGAATTTCGTAGGCGTGGCTTGTAGCAGCGCAAGCATACAGCCCCATTATTTTCACGAGAATCGAGAGCATCCCTGCCAGTTGTGCGGTTAAAAACCGTACCTACAAAAATTCAACTTACGGTTTATCTAATCCACTGTTGATGCGTTCTTGGTACGATAGGGTGCTATCTTGTCAGTCATGTAGACGATCCAAACAGCAAAATGCCAAATAGCAAAATGCCAAATAGCAAAATGCTGCTCCAATGTCCATATTCATGCGGAGATAACCCGTGCCCAATGCACTCACGGACCACCAAATCGACACCTACAGCTCCTTTTTGGTCCGCCTGTGGCAAGACGCGCCGGATGGTCCTTGGCGGGTATCGACCCAATCGGTGCGAACCGGGGAAGTGATGCGCTTCGCCACAATCCATGATTTCTACAACTTCATGCGCGTTGAGATATGTCAACCAGCCCGGGTCGCTCCGCTTCCTGTGCGGACCCGCGGGGAGGGTTCTGCGTCCACAGACGAGACCTCCAAGCACGATTAGTCCACCGGAATCAACTATCTGTGACAGTCAGAAGTTCGACGTCTTCGACCCGAACCTTCTTTTTCTCTTTCATCAGGAGATCTACCTTGAAAAAGCATATTCATCCCCTCATGTATGCAGGATTGATTCTTGTGGGTTTGACCCTTCTCTCGTTTCTACCCAGCCGGGTGGCGATTTCGGCCCCCACGGTGGAATCTCCCAAGCAGCAGGTGCAGAACGCCTGGCGGCTGGCTGGGCACAGCGGCCAATACAGCTATCGCACCGATGTGTTGCAGACCAAACACCCCACCTTGCAACTGGAAAATGTGGGCCGCAGTGCGCGCACGGAACGCTTTGTGCTGGAAGGACAGATGGACGCGCCCGCGGAACGGATGACGATGCAGCTGACTGCTGCCAACCAGCAGCCGGTGCAGATCAAGCTGGAGAATGGGATTGGCTACGGGCGCTTGAGCGACAACGACCCCTGGACGAAAACCGAGCTCGCCACCGACCTCTTCGCGCCGGGCGGCGACCCCATGGGTTTCTTGCACGCGGCCGAGAATATCCAGGAAATCGGGGCCAGTGATAGCGACAGTCAATACCCGGATGGATTGCTGCCCGTCGCCTTGACCAACTCGATCACCCGCTACCGCTTTGATATGAACGGGCCGAAATATGCCCAGTTCATGCGCACCCAGATGGAGGACTATCTGCGCAGCCAGGGCGACCTGCCCGCAGGGATCACCCTGCAAACCGCGCAAAAGTATACGGATATGACCGGCAGTGGCGAAATCTGGGTCAACCAAAGCGGCCTGCCCATGCGTCAGGTGATGCACTTGGCGTTCCCCGCCGAAACCGGTGCGATGGAGTGGGTGGAAGCGGAGATCACCACCAATTTCTCGGCCTGGGCAGTACCCGAAAAAGGGCAGCTGGCCCTGGACTGGAACCAGCCCGGTGCGACGGCTGTTGCGCTGATGGGCGCAGTAGGGATCACACCCAACGCTGCCCAGGAGATGGGATTCAACCTGGGCGCGCTACTGCTGATCCTGGCGTTGGTGGGCGTCAGCATCCGCAACCGGGGCAGTCTGCGTGTGCGCCAGGTGGTCTATCTCGCCGTCATCATCTCCATGGTGGTGGTGCCATTGCTCCAATCCACCCAGACGGCCAGCGCCTATGACCGGCTGGCAGCACGCCAGGAAAAGGCGGTCAACGCGCAGCCATCTGCGCTAAGCTCGTCTGTGGTAAACTCGGAAGGTATCGCCTTCAATCCCCGCACCAACCCCCTGGCTGATGCACAGACAGCAGGTGTCACATCCTCCATAGAAAACGCCGCCCAGAGGGGAGATTTCTCCTCCGTCGTCGCGCGTCCTGCATCCCTTGTCAACGCGCAGTCCGCCTGCGTGATCACCGCGTCCAGCGACTGCGACGGCGATGGCTTGACCGACAACGTGGAGATCTACGAGCTGGGCACGGACATCGAAAAGGTTGACACCGACGGCGACGGCATCAGCGATGGCCGGGAGGTGGCGCCCTTCCAGTGGTTTGGAACTTGGTATCTGGACCCGTTGAAAGCCGACAGCAACGGCGACGGCATCGATGACGGCGAAGAGTGTTCGACCCGGGCCGATGTCGACGGCAATACGCTGGTCGCTATCGACGACTACCCCTGTCTGGATCGGGATATGGACGAGATCCCCGATGTCTACGATTTTGACAACGACGGCGACGGCGTACCCGACAACGCAGACCTCAGCCCCAACGACGTACAGATAGTCGAGGACAATCAACGCTTCAAATTGAACATGACCGGCATCCAGGCTGACAAGGATATTTTGGTCGATCTGCAGGTGCGCCCCCAAGACGACAGCCACCTTTGGTGGAGCAACAGCATCCTCAACTGGCCGGACGGCGACAACCGGGGCCAGTTGCAGCGCATGACGGCCGATGTGCTGGGCAGCGGCGACGGCGATATCCAGCTCATGCCCATGCTGGAGATCACCATCCCCTATTCCCCAACCAACCCGGCAGCGGGCTTGCCGGTCACCGGCACACCGACGATCACGGCCACGACACCCATTT
>JAHEML010000322.1 GCA_024643705.1 Caldilineaceae bacterium
AAATGGCAAAAGACGCCCATCTTTGGCTGGATACTCAACTTTTTTGGCAACGCGATCTACGTTCACCGGGGCGAACCAGATCGCAAAGCGTTGAAATTGGCAGTTGATGTATTGGAATCGGGTGGGGTATTGGGGTTGGCCCCCGAGGGAACCCGTAGCCGCACAGGTGGGTTGCAGCAAGGGCGCACAGGGGTTGTCTACCTGGCAAGCCGAGGAAAGGCTCCCATCCTGCCAGTGGTGGCCTTTGGGCAGGAGAAGGCATTTGCCTGTTGGTTGCGTCTGCGCCGGGTTCCCATCACGGTACGTTTTGGTCTGCCCATCGAGTTGCCACCAGGGCGCTACCGCTCACCCGAATTAGACGCAGCCACGGATGATCTGATGATGACCCTGGCTAGGATGCTGCCACCAGCTTATCGGGGTGTCTATGCAGAGCGGTTTGGACCAGAAAAAGAGTAGGCGCACAGATTTGGGTTCCGGTTCATCTGTGGCAATGTCCCCTAAAATAGGGAGATATTCAGCCTGTCTTCCTCATCGACAAGTGCGGGAATCACCTTGCCCGATACAATCCACGCCACACCAAACGCCCACAACGCGACGAACTCCGCAATGAATGTGACTGCCAATGCCTGTTCGGTTGCGGCCGGCAGCACCAACTTTGCCACACCTACAGCCACCATGCAGCCAATGATGATCCACCCGCACACCAGATAGATGGTGGCCCTCCGTCCTTTTTTCCCCTGCTGCCCCTTTGTGTTCTTGCGAAAAGGCGCCAAACAGAAGTACGCGATTGCCGAAAAGAGAACAATCGCCGCGGCATAATGGATGGACGAATTGGTATCACCGTTGCAGGTATTACACGCTGTGGGGAAGATGGCCGCGATCATCGATGCGATGGCGGCCACATTGGCAGACCACTTTTCTTGTCGTGTATGCCCGTTGTAGCCCACCAACAGCCCCCCAATCATAAACATCGCTCCCACAAACATATCCCTGGCTTCGGTATGATACGAGCCGCTGATCGACTGGAGGGGTGTCGAGGAAATGATCATGACCACCATCGGCAGGGCAAATGCCACAAGGCCGACGATAAAGCGAAGGGCACGGTAGTCGAAAACAGGTGCGTTTTCTGTTGCTGAATTCATGGTGGGACTCTCCTTTCCTTAATTTACATTGCTGATCTAAGTGGTCTCAGCCGCTTTCCAAATCGTCAATCAACCACTCATGCACCTCACTTCTGGGGCGCTCCGGAAGGACCACTGTAACGCCAGAAAGCAGAAGTCAGCCCCAAAGACTGGAAAATCTCTTCCACTTGGGCGGCGCTACGGCTGCGATACGCTACAGACAGACGATCATCATACCAGCGCTGAGAAAGGGTCCATATCAATGCCGCGGGCAATACTTCGCCGGGATTTACACCCCTTCGGGTACACCAAGGCCCAATCATATCTTCCGACCGGAAGAACAAAATTGTGCCTCAAGTGAAAATCATATCCTCGTACCAGCGGGAGAAAGGGACAACAAAATGCACCACCGCCGAGGTGGGGGCCAGGGTGCCATTTTGCACAGTGAATTCGATGGGTGCATCGCTCTGTGCGCATGTGGCGGTAATCCGGGCATCCGCGTGCAGCGCAGCCGGGATACCTAGCGCATCCCAGCCACAATTGGCCCAATAGCGCTTACCATTGGCCTCGACCACAAAATCGGTGGGCACAGCAGAGAAGGGATTGGCGATTCGAATATCCAGCGTGCCTGGTTCCAAAAAGAAGGCGTGGCGGTTATCCAACTCCCGATAGACCGCCTCCAGATCCTCCCGGCCAAGTTGGAAGTGCCGGGCGACGTCCCGAATATCAGGCGGTTGGGTGGTTTCGGCAAAAGCGCGGTAAATGAATGTGCGTACCTGCCAGAGCAGGTCTGGCGATGTGCTAGGTAAGGAACGAGGCATAGGAGGCTCGGCTTCTAAGAGGCGTTCGGATAATCTCCAGTCAAGATATCCATATCTGTTTCTAGCGCAGATTATAACACAGACGCCCAGCGCTGGTTGCGCTGGGCGTCCTTTTCTAACGACTCATTCAAAACTCTTTACTTACCCTACTCCACCACCACTCGCTCTGTGCCACTGCGGCCAAAGACCTCGGGAGAATACATCTCCTCTGCCTTGGTGGGCGGCACAATAAAGTTACCCGGCGTGGTGGCCCGCGCCACATACGTGTAGGTGTAAACCCCTTCCCACAGCAGGGAGGTGAAGGCTTCTACACGCTCGTCGCGCAGATTTTGGTGCTCATACCAGGGACCCCACCACCACCAGCCACCGTAAGGGTTGGCCTGGCTCTCCGGGTCTTGGGGAATATCCCCAGTCACAGCCAAGGCTGGATTCAACGCTTCGAAGCCAGCAGGGATCGGGTCGATCAGCGCCACGTGATAGCGCCGGGATTGGGCGACCATGGTCAGACGCACCCGTACCCGTGCGCCCGCCTTCACATGCCAGACGCCTTCAGAATCCCGTGTTACATCGCCGGGATCGTCCACGGCTTCGTAGGTACGTTCGACTGTAAAGCCGTGGTCCGCCGGTTCTAGTTGCAAGCTTGTGGGCGCATAGCGCAACCCAAGCCGATAATAGAGTCGGCCCTCGCCTTCTTTCTGTACAATCAACGGCACAGTTCCGTCTGCTGCCCCGTCGGTTGAGCCTGTCGAAACCCGGCTCTCCTGCACAATCCCCATAGGAATATCCAGATTGACATTTTCCGTGGTGCGCCCGACAAACTCGTGGCCGCCAGCGTACTGCTCGCCCAGCCAGACACGGGCAATAAAGTCGGGTGTCTGAGATTCGTAGGTGTTGAAGTATTTGTCCATTGCCAGAAGAACAAAGATATTTTCCTGGGTGTTGCCCCAACGGCCCCGGTCGCGTTGGCTGAGCAGCCCCCGCACCAGTTTGGGAATCAGATCACTGTCGGGGGCATCGGTGATCATCGCTTCCAGAATCACCGCGTCGGCGCGCCGGTTGCTGTAGAGCAGCAGATAGTCGCCATCCGCATACCCATCGGCAAAGTTGGCCGCACCCGCGGTCTCTGTCACCTTGTTGTTCAAGTAGCGGCGCATCTCGTCCAATGTCTGGGCCGAAGCGTTGTCGCCAGAGAGCACATAGAGCAACCAGCCGATGCTTTCCATGGTGAGATTTTCCAGCTTCGCGGTCTCTACCAGCCGCCGTGCCCGGTTTGTGTCCACATCGCCCATCAGCTTGCGCACATAGAGCGAGTATGCAATCAGGCTATTGCGGCCGCGCTCCCCATACCAGTGGGGGATATAGCTCTCGATGTTGCGCAGATAATCCTGGGATCGGCTGATCATATCCGCTGGAACCGGGTAATCCTTGGCCTTAGCACGGGCCAGAGCGTGGGCCACATGGACAGTGTAGTAAGGCCAGACATCGCCGCCCCGTCGCCAGATGGGGAAGCCGCCATTGAAATCCTGCATGGCTTGCAGCTTCTGAATATCCTGGGCCACAGATGCGTTGATCTCGTCGGCACTGGGTAAACCTTCCGCGTCGAAGGCCGTCAGCACATCCCGCAGAGCTGCCACCGAGAGAATGCGCGATGCCATCTGCTCGGAGCATTCGTAGGGATAGCGCACCAGATAGAGGAAGGAATCGGTCAGCGCTTGCACCGCAGTGGACGACATGGAGACTTCCAGACCACCATAACTGGGAATCACATCATCCGGTGGCAAGATTGGCTGTACAACTGCGCCTTCGTCCACTTCGCCATAAACGGCAAAGGCTTCGGTAGTGGCAGGTGTCCACACGGGCAGCGAGACCTCGGCGGCATCGGCATAAGAGCCGCTGACCCCGCCAAACTGGAAGCGAGCCGTACCCGCGCTGGCGGTTGCCGTGGGGAAGCGCACCTCTACCCGGTTGTTGGCGGGTACAGTCACCGAGTAGCCCGCGGCTTCGCCCTGGTCAATCGCCTGGCTGCTCTCTGCGGTCAGATGGGCATTGGTCGCCTTCACGGCCACATACACAGTCAAGTCGTCATCGGTCTGGTTTTGCAGAACCACAGGCAGCTCAAAGCTATCGCCGAAGTTGAGGAAGCGAGGAGCCGATGGCCGCACCATCAAGGGCAGACGTGCGGTCACACTCGTCTCACCCGATCCAAAGTATTTGCCATCGGCCACGCCCACAACCATCACCCGGTAGCGGGTAAGATTGTCGGGCACGGTGATTGCCACCGTGGCTTTGCCCTCCGCGTCTGTCTGAATAGTTGGGGCAAAGAGCGCCAGGGGGTCGAAATTCGAGCGCACCCGGATGGGCTGTCCAGCTTCTTTGGCTACGACTCCCATATCCGCCGCCGATTCTTCCATCGCCATTTCGGCCATGGGGGCCCCTGCCATCGCCGCGGATGGGGCAGGCGACGCCATACTACGCATCATGTCGGGGCCGCCACCACCCAAGGCCGCAGGAGTTGCGGCTTGCAGCATATCCGGGTTCACCAAGAGCAGATTGGCTCGGTTGTGAATTTCGGAAACAAAGTCGCCCCGCCCGGTGTAGAAGACACCCACAGGGTCGATAAGCTGATAGCCCGTAAGGGCCAGAATTGATTCATCCACCACCACCACGGCCAACTCGGCGTCGGCCACAGGCTCGCCATTTGCATCTTTGATCACCAGATCAAGGCTTGTCTCGCCGCCCGGTTCCAGTCGGCTTTGCTGGGGCGTGGCCTCCACCGAGAGCCGACGGGCGATAGGTGACACAGAGAGGGTAAGGCTGCCAGTGGCATAGGCGGGCCGGGCGGGGAGATCGGCCAGGGGCTTGCCCTGATCGTCCATACGCTGGGCAGCGCCCACCAGGTCCACCTGGACACGAAGTTCGGGGATATAACTTTCCTCGATGGGTACACGCACAACGTAGGTTGGCCCATCTATGGTAAAGCGTTCGGTAGAGATCAGCCCGCCCCGACGCAAGGTAACAAGCCCCTCGGCGGGGAAGAAGGGAGCCTGGACGAGCAGTTCGGCCACATCCCCCGGCTGGAATTCTTCGCCGCTGGGGATAAGCTGGATTTCTTCCCGCTCCACGTTGCGGGCCACAGGCCCACGCCCGCCCCCAATCCAGCGGGTGATCTCGGATTGGTTGCTGCGCCCTTCTCCATCGGTAATGCGGGCTGTGATCTGCAACTGTCCGCCCTGGGTCGTCTCGAAGGTGCAGGTGGCAAACTTGGCGTCGGCATCGTCGGGATCAGCCGCGGCGGTGGTGCGCACAGTGCATTCCTGTACGTCGATCTCCACCTGCTGCCAGTTGCCATTCTTATATTCCCAATCCAGCAGCGCGGCCCGCACATCCACCTGGTGTTCTTCGTCAACCGCGCCATCCAGGTCTGTCACCACCACTTCC
>JAHEML010000323.1 GCA_024643705.1 Caldilineaceae bacterium
GGGCTGGATATCCCGGAACTCTCTCACGTTTTCCAATACGAGCCGCCGGAAGACCCAGAGAGTTACGTTCATCGGGCCGGGCGCACAGGGCGAGCAGGAGCCACTGGCACGGCCATCACCCTGGCCAATGTGATGGAACGTTCCCTGGTAGAGCGCATTAGCAAACGCTACTCGATTCCGATTGAGGAACGGACACTGCCCACGGAAGAGGAAGTAGCCGATGTGGTGGCCGAACGCTTGACTTCTCTGCTGGAAGCGCGCCTGCGCGATCGGGACAAATTGCAGACCGAGCGCAGCCGACGCTTTGCACCCCTTGCCAAAGCCCTGGCCGAAAATGCGGAAGAATCGGCCCTGATCACCATGCTGCTGGACGACGCCTACCAGCAGATGCTCCACGCACCCTTGGTTGATCCGGTGGATGCTCCTAAAGGCAATACGTCCAGCCGTGCTTCGTCCGATACGACATCATCCACAGAAGGGGGCGGGCGTCAGCGCCGCCGCCGACGCCGTTAGGCCACGGCAATCATTGCCACCAACTTCCCTTGGTTTTGACCACACTAACCTGAAAACAGAACGCGGATGACCCTGCTTGGGCGGATTGCCGCGGATAAGGTCAGCTTCATTCGGCGTTGCCCCGGACGTCGGTATGAAGGGCCGCAGGTCAAGCTCTCTTGGTATGGCGGCTGCACTCGTTGCATGGAAGTCGTGTCAGATTCGGTTGTCTGGTATCACATCGGCAAGCCACCTATGTCCATCCTTGTGAGTCAACTACTTACTTACACTTTTTTCATGAAATTCGAGACCACCTTTGTTCGTTGTGCAGCTAAAAACTGACCTGTAAAAAATATTTTACAGGTCAGTAATTGCGTTGGTGAGATTCATAAATAATCCAATCACAATAACAGGCCGAGCGCAACTGCGCTCGGCCTGTTTGTCTTTGAAAGGGATCCACTCTCTTGTCCAAGGAGCGGCACCGCCCGGCGCGACAGGCTCTCTTGCTCTCGTCTTCTGGTATTAGCTGACCAAGGACTATGTGTCTTCGTTTTCCAAAATGCCCAGCCTCACTCGGCCTTTTTGTCTTTTCAATAGCCGCAACCATTTCGTTAGCGAGTTTCTGTCACCCACCTCAAGTCTCTAGGAGTTAGGTGTCATTGACATGCTCTCCATGCGCTCTTATATTTTTCCTGTCAAGTATGTGGCCCACAAAGCCCTGGCACTCTTTCCAAACTCGCGTTGGCTGCGCTCAACCTAGTTGTCGAATGGTATGGATTGCGCTCCGACGAGACAGGCTTGTTAACCCAGATGGCTCACTTTTCGTCGATCACCTGGATCACTTTTGTGCCTTGATAAACACAGCCACATGAATGATGGATGGCCTTGCTTCTGTATCCAGGTATGCTCGCGATACCGAAGCAACTGGCATCGGGTTTGGCAATAATCTCAAGAATTTCGTCATGCAACTACTGCTTTTGTCTGCTTGTCGCACATCCAACATTCTACAAAGAAATGGCTTTTCCTATTGGTGTAATAACCTAATATAGGTCGTTATGTTTCTATTATTTAGTGGTACAATGGTACTATGCTCTTCGGGGGTGAGTTGGGGAGTATTTAAGGGGAAATGGGTTGTCCTGGTGGGAAGTGCTGATTGAGTAGCCGACAGAATTTGAATGATTCCGCGTCTTCTGCGAATGTCCAAATCGAGTGACGGGCACTTGCCGCAAACTTCTTTGACCTTGAACTAGGGACAGCGAACCGAAAGAGCCGTAGGGTTGGGCATAGAGTCGGAGTAGCTGCTCCATTACACACCAAAGTTGTGATTTTGGCTCACACTTCTCGTGTGATTTTAATCGGTCATCCCGATTGGGGATGTGTTTGTTAGGCAGCGCAAACCCGTTTTCGTGTGCTTGTCCTATTGGCTGTCTCCCTTTATTGGCCTGTGATTCCAACTCTTAAGGGTCTGCTTTGTTGCGGTTTATGTTGTTTTTGCATTCTGTCAGTTTATCGCACGACCAACATTTTGCAAAGAACTTAGTTTCCGATGTGCTTAATCTGATGGCGAAATTGCTTTGCAATTTGTTGATTTTGGATAAGGTTCAAAAAAACTGTTGAAAAACAAGCGCGATCAAATCAGATCCACGTTGGCCGGCCCCCCTGTCCAGAAGTCTGCCGCGGTTTCCCGCAGCTTTTGCCGTCGGATGGAGGATCCAAATGTATTTTACACAGTCATCGTGTCATCTGGCGACCCTAGCGTGTCATCTGGTGGGTTCCAACGTGCTATTTGGAGGGATTTTGCTTCGATTTTGTAATCCGACTCAATCTTGTGAGTAATCCAGGCAAAATGAGATACTGTTGACGATTTAGCATAGCCAAACAAGAATGCTGGCAAAGTGAATTGAAACTAAGTTATTCCAAAAAAGTCTTTGGACGCAAATAAACGCTGATTACACCTGTATAACCTGTATAAATAGTATTTGAGGCGACGATTTTGCGTTGTTTGGGGCAATGCTGGCAGCAATTTTACGCTGCATCACTTGAAATCGCCTCAACATTGGTGAAGTACCGAGGCGGTTTGACCGAAAAAGCCCCTTTGACCGTCTAAATTTCGTTTTGTTCTAAGAAATAATTGAAAGCCCTGTACTCTAAAGGAGACGTACGAAATGTATCGCCCAAAACTCCAATCTCTCAGTAACCGGCAGCGGACGATTCATCTGGCGACGCTGATCGCGTTGTTGATGAGCCTCTTCCCCAGCTTTGTACCGGGCATGGAAACCCCCACGGCCAGCGCCCACAACCTGGACTCGCGCATGGTCTCCATGTATTTCGACCCGGCCACCCAGGCACTGGTCGATAGCCGTGTGAACGGCAGCGGCAATCCATTGCTGCTTAATAACGATACATTGGGCTTGATTTTGAAAGTTGTACCATCGGATGGAACCAACACCGGTGTGGGCGCGTATGTTGACTTTTACGTGCCCAACGGTGTCACTATTTTAGATGCGGCCTATGTGCAACCCAATGGCAGCGGTGGCTACAATGAAGTGCCCATGAAAGGCCAGGCCCTGATGCCCGATGTGGGCGCAGGCGGCGACCCAGCCATCAGCCTGGTGGGCATCAACCGGGGACCGAACATCCTGGGGCAAAGCAGCCCCCTGGTCACAGCCGGCAACACCAATCTGGGCACCCTGCCCGGCATCTACGGCGACATCGGTATCTTCTACGCCACGATTCCTGAGACAGCCTATGGCAGCTACAGCGGCGGCACCATCAAAAATAACAGCGGTGACACCACCGGCTGGCGCACGAGCTTTGGCACGCCCCTCAACGAATGGGACGCCTGGCAGATGGCCGCGTACGGTATTGCCGGCACCACCAATCCGGCTTATCCCTCCTCGCCTATTATCGACAGCAACGGCCGCGGCAACACAGGCTGGGGTCTGGCCAACGGTGTGGCAGGCCCCCAGAGTGGATATGCCTGGTCTTTTGACAAAGACATTTGGGATGCAGCCAGTGGAACTCCAACGCAGAAGGCCGATGCCGCGCTTGTCACCGGCCCCTGGAAACGTATCCAATACCCCGGCAGCCAGATTTCAAACGATCCCCCCGGTGGCACCAGCGGCACACCCCACGCGGGTGGAGCCGACGGCAGTACTGTGGGCTACAATCTCAACCCGGGCAATCCCCTGACTTCCACCACTTCCCAGACAGACAGCACCAGCCCCAAGGCCATTCGTTGGAGCCTGGGCCAAACCACGCTGAATGTTCCCGAATATGTGTGGGTGCAATTTCGCGTAGACAGCACTGCGGCCATCCTCAACCCCAGTGGTTGCCCCGTTTTCAAGGGAGACAGTTTTGGCGGTGACGCCGGCGGCGACAGCGGTGGCAAGGATCACCTGTGGCGCTACTACGACCCCAACGAAATCACCTGGGACGCCTGTCTGATCCTGAGCAAGCCCGCCAACAAAGCGGTTGTGAAGGTGGGAGACAACTTCCAATATAATGTGAATGTGATAAACTCTGGCGCGCAAAACCTGACCAACGTGGTGGTGACCGATCTGCTGCCCGCGGGTGTCAATTTTGTGAGCAGCGTCCCTGCCCAAAGCAGCGGCCCCAATCCCCTGGTTTGGAATGTGGGCAACCTGAATGTGGGCCAGAAATTTTCCGCGGTGGTGACCGTCAATGCCAAGAGTACGGGTCTGTTGGAAAACAAGCTAACAGTCACCAGCAATCAACTGCCGCCTAAGACCGCCTTTGAAGTGACACCATCTGGCAATATCGTCTATCTGTCCCAAAACAAGACGGCCAACCCTACATCAATCGCGCCGGGGGGCAGTACCCAATATACGATCCAGATCGACAACATCGGAACAGCAGCTACAGCCAGCCCGATGAAGATCGACGAACTGTTGCCCACGGGCTTCAGCTACACCAGCCTGAACAGTGTGACAGTCAACGGGGCCAGCCTGACCGGTTCGACAACGGTCAATAGCAGTGATCCGAACAAGCCCATCTTCACCGTGCCCACAGCCATCAACGCCGGGCAGTCTTTGGTGTTGAAGTTCACCGCCACCGCGGCGGCGGGGCTGGCCTCGGGCAGCTACTGCAACAGCTTTACCAGCACCCAGAATAGCACGCCCCTAACCACCGGCTCGTTGGCCTGTGTGACAGTGGGCGGCGGGCGCATCGGCGACACCGTCTTCCGGGATTGGAACAACAACGGCGTGCAGGATGCGGGCGAAGAGGGCATTCCCGGCGTCACTGTCAATCTGAGCGGCACATCGTCCGGCTCGACTGTGACCGACGCCAACGGCAACTATCTCTTCACTGGCCTGACCGCGGGCACCTACAATGTGACACTATCGGGTGTCCCCGCTGGCTACACTGCCACCGGACCGTCCGTCAGCCCGGCCACTGGAATCACACTGGCGACGAATGAACAGAAGCTGAATGTGGACTTTGGCTACAAGCCTGGCGGCACAGGCAGCATCGGCGATCTGGTTTTCAAGGATAATAACAACGACGGCACTCTCAACGGTGCGGACGCGGGCATCCCCAATATCACCGTCTGGCTCTACGAAGACACCAATAACAACGGGGCCATCGACATCGGCGACCTGAAGGTGATGACCACCACCACCAACGGCAGCGGTATCTACGCTTTTACCGGTCTGGCAACGGGTCTGAGCTATATTGTGGATGTGGACGAGAGTGACCCGGACCTGGGCACGTTCTTCTCCCCCAATGCCTTTACCAACAGCACGCCAGCGCTCCAACCCGTGCCCAGCCTGAGCGGCGCCTATCTGAACGCGGATTTTGGCTACTTCCCCAACCTGCCCAACTCGATTGGGGATCAGGTC
>JAHEML010000324.1 GCA_024643705.1 Caldilineaceae bacterium
CAATACATTTTCTCCCTGGCGCACCAGCTCTGTGACGTCATAGGTCTGGTATTGAAGGCGATGATCATAGCTTGTCCAGCCGGGGGTCAAGACAGCATCCCCAACCCGCTGCCCATTCAGCCGCAATTCGTAGAGACCCAGGCTGGTGGCGTAGATGCGGGCGCTGACAATCAGGCCCTCCGCATGGAATTGACGGCGCAAGAGGGGCGCCGGTTGGGGTTGGGTTGGGTCTTCGTCCCAGTCTGGTGTGATCCACTCGGCCTGCCAATTGTTGCTGTCGAGCAGGCCCATCTCCCAAAAGGCAATCTCGCTCCAAGGGGAAACGACGTCCTCTGCATCCCACACCCGCATTCGCCAATAGCAGCGTTGGCCCGGTTGCAGAGCAGCGCCGGCATAGGGGACGTGCAGCGAATTGTCAGACGGTACTTTGCCCGTATCCCACAATAGAGTCGCTGTCGGCTCGTCCAGCCCAGCCGGATTGTCGCCTACCCGAAGCTGATAGGCCGTTTGCCGGGCGCCTCGCTGTTGGGAGGTTAGCTGCCAACTCAAGCGCGGCCAGCGTACATCCAGGCCAATTGGATTGGTGAAGTATTCGCAGACAAGCTTGGCTGGGGTAAGCATAGCGGATTCCTATTCTTTGTTTTGGCACGAACGTAAAGGCGCGGGGGTGTACGCCCCCGCGCCTTCTTGACTCAGTACTGTCAGGAATTACTTGGCCGACAGACGCTCGATCAGTGCAATCAAGTCGGCAGCTGCCACGTCAACCGTGGACTGCCCAAATGCTACCTGCTGACCGATCAACTCAAGCTCGTTGACGAACTCCTGGTCGTTCGGGAGGTTCGGGTCTTGAGGAATTGAGCGATCGGCTACCGCGTCGTAAATCCGATAGACGGCCGCGTCGGTGGCCGAGGACTGGCCGGAGATAGACTGACGCACGCCCGGCGAGGAAGGCACACCTCGATTGGTTCCGAGGATCGCGCCCGCTTCGGGGCTGGTGACGAAGAAGTTGATGAAGAGCGCCGCTGCTTCTTTGTTCTCGCTGGCCACGTTCATGCCCAGGTACTGGCTCATCTGGATGGCGTATGAATTTTCGCCGCCCGCGGGAAGGGTTGTCATGCCGAGCTCGTCGGTCATGGCCGCCTGATAGGCCGCTCCTTGGTTGCTCCAGATCAGGCCGATGGCCGCTTTGCCTGCCACCAGCGCCGAACTGTCTGCCCCATCTTCGGGATAAGTTGCGGTGGTGTCCGCGTCGGGGACCAGTCCTTCGGCGCGCATATCGGCCCACATTTGCAGCCATTTGGCAGCGGACTCAACCGTCGCGTAGGATTTGCCGCCTTCGTCAGATGTCCAGATCGGTGTTCCCTGCTGGCGGAAGAAATAGCTCATGTAGTTGGCCTGATTCGTGCTGTTGTCCACGAATGGCGCTACCCCTTCCGGGAGAGCCGCTTTCAGCTCCTGGCCATAGGCAAGCAACTCGTCCCAGGTCATATTGTCCTGGGGTAGAGCAACCCCAGCTGCCTCGATCATGGTTTTGTTGTAGGCGAGGACAGAGGTGTTTGTGCCCAGGCTGATGGCATAGAGATTGCCATCGGCGGCTGTAGCAGGGATCAGCGCTGTTTGATCAAAGCGCTCAACCGTGTCAATGAGCAGTTGGTTGCCCAGATAACCGTTGAGCGGTTCCAGGTATTGCGCGTAATCGGGCCAGTTGCCGCCGAACTGGATCAGATCGGGGGCGTCGTTGGCTGCAAGCTGCGTGTTGAGAATCTGAAAGTGATCGCCTGCGCCGCCGTTCGGCTCACCCGATACGGTGATTTCGGGGTAGGCTGCCTGGAAGAGATCAATAACGCCCTGGGTTCTGGCGGCGCGGTCGTCGTTTCCCCACCATCCCATGCGCAACTCGGCAGGGCCACCAGTGTAGGCGGGCAGTCCATCGGCCCGGGGTTCTGCAGGTGCGGGTGCCTCTTCTGGAGCGGGCGCTTCGGTTGGCGCAGGTGCCGCCTCGGCTTGGGCCGGTGCCGCTTCTGGGGCGGCGGCTGGCGCGGCAGCGGGCGGGACGCAGGCCACGAGCATCAGCGCGAATAGCGCCACAAATGTAAGTGTAAGAAATCGTTTCATCTGGAAGTTCTCCTGTTTCTGGATTGTTTTGGTGTACAAACCTGATAGACGTGACCTGTCATCATTTCATATGCAACGCCTCCTATGAGTGCACTAGCCCTTAATGCCGGTGGTTGCGATTCCCTGTACAAAGTATTTCTGTAAAGAGAAGAAGAGAATAAATGGGGGAACCAGGGATAAAGTAGACATTGCCAGCGCGCCGCCCCAGTTGGAGACTGCGCCCGAATCGCCGACGAATGTACGTAAAGCCCTGGACACACTGAAAATCTTCGGGTTTGTGAGGTAGAGCAGATGATTGAAAAAGTCGTCCCACGTCCAAAGGAAAGTGAAGAGTGCGACTGTCACCAGGGCAGGGACGGCGAGGGGTACGATAATGCGAAAGAAGACCCCGACTTCGCTGCACCCATCGATAATCGCTGCTTCGTCCAGCTCTTTGGGCAGGCTGCGGATAAACTGCACAAGCAAAAAGACGAAGAACGCATCGGTAGCCAGAAATTTTGGCACGATAATCGGGAGATACGACCCGACCCAGCCAAAAACGTTGAACAGGATGTAGCGAGGCACAATCGTTACGTGACCAGGGAGCATGAGAGTCACCATCATCACTGCGAACCAGAAGTTCCTGCCATCGAATTTCAACCGCCCGAAGGCATAAGCCGCCATTGCACAAGCTATCAGGTTTCCAATCACTGCGGCAGCGCACATCAGGAGGGAGTTGACGAAGAATCTACCGAAAGAGACGCCCGCATAGCCCTTCCATCCAGTGATGTAATTGTCGATGGTCAGTGCTTTTGGCATCAGCCCAGGATCGCTGAAAATCATATTGTTGGGCTTGAATGAACTGATAATCATCCAGAGGACGGGGTAGACCATCAACAGCCCCAGAGCGATGATGAACAGGTGGGTCAAACTGTGGCGAACAGTCGTTTTAGTGATCATCTTATTCACCAGTCCCATAGGAAACCCACAGGTCAGAGGTTCTAAAGACAAGTGCCGTAAAAACCCCGATAATCACCAGCAACACCCAAGCCATCGCGGATGCGTATCCCATTTCATAATATGTCCAGCCCTGGATATAGAGGTGGAGGGTGTAAAAGAGCGTCGAGTTGAGCACACCGCCACTGCCACCGCCAATGATATAGGCCTGGGTGAAGGCCTGGAATGTGGTGATGATCTGCAAAACCAGGGTAAATAGAATCACCGGCGATAGCAGAGGGATGGTGATGGTAAAAAATTGTCGCCCTTTCCCTGCCCCGTCCACGCTGGCCGCTTCGTAATAGTCCTGGGGGATCTGCTTCAACCCGGCCAGAAAGATAATCATTGACGAGCCAAATTGCCATACTGTCAGCAGGACGAGAGTCCAAAGCGCGTATCGGGGATTCGTGATCCAGCCAGGTAGATCGCTAAATCCCACTGCTTCCAGCAGGCTGTTCACCAGGCCCGATTTTTCGAAGAGCTTTCTCCATAGCACCGCGATGGCTACCGAACCACCCAAAAGCGTGGGGATATAATAGACGGCCCGGTAAAAAGGTACTCCCTTCAGTTTCTGGTTCATCAGCATTGCCACAGCCAGCGCGAAGATCAGCTTCAGCGGCACAGAGACAAATACGTACGTAAAGGTCACAGAGAGCGACTTCATATAGTACGGGTCTGCGCGCATAGCCTCGCCGATTGAAGTGGTAAAGCTGGACAGCCCGAACAACGGCCCAAACATTTTCATGTAATTGCCAATCCCGATCCATTGGGTCGAATCGGGCTGCGTGAAGTCATAGTTCGTGAAGCCAAGCCAGAGAGAGTATGCCATCGGGTAAACAGTCAATATGAAGAAGCCCAGGAACCAGGGCGTCAGGAATAGATAGCCAACCGCGTTACGCCTAAAAAACCTGACAACACCGGACATCTTATACATTGAGAAACAGTTCCCCTGAAAAATCTGGAGGGCTTATCGACAATAGAGCCAGCAACACCCATATCACGACGGAGCCAGCCCCGTGGACTCGCGCAGGATCAATCGTGTCGGAAGCTTGATTTCCTGGCGTGGCAGGTCTGGGTTTTGCAATCGCGCCAACAAAAGTTTAGCGGATTCGCGCCCCATTTTCTCCCCGTCTTTTGAGGCAGTACTCAGCCTGGGGACCAAATACTTCGCCATAGGAATATCATCGTAACCGACTAGAGACACATCCCCTGGCACGTTCATGCCTAAATCCTGGATTGCCCGCAGCACGCCAATCGCTAGAAAATCGTTGATTGCCAGGATCGCTGTGGGGGGCGATGGTAACGCGAACAACTGTTTGGTTGCCTGGTAGCTGTCTTCCATGTCAGGCCCACATGCGACTATCAGGCTGGAATCGATCGGCAAACCCGCGCTCTGCAAACTTGATTGATAGCCAGACAGGCGGTCATTCCCCAGCGCTGGTATAGCTATCCCAAAGACGAACCCGATTCGCCTGTGCCCCATGGACAACAGGTGATTCATCACATCTACAGTTGTCTCTCGATAATCGGAGACAACCCGATCAATGTTGAAATTTCTCTCACCATGGTCTGCCATGATGCCCACAATAGGAACCCGGCGTTTCACAAGGTAGGCCAGGGTCTTTTGTGCTTCTTCGGATTGATAGATAAAACTCGGCACCATAATCAGCCCGTCAATGCGCCGATGAGAAAGGTCTTTGAAAATATCTTCAGCATCCTTGTTTTCGGGCGGAATGCTCGACATGAGGATGTGATATCCAGCGGCCGAAACTTCTTGCTCCACGCCATCGGCAACCTCCCAGAAATGGGGGTTATGAATATCCGGTAAGATGAGGCCGACCGCCTTGGTGTCGCCCGAACGCAGAGCCTGGGCGCGGGCGTCCGGTGTATAGTCCAATTCGGCCACGGCATCTAATACTCGTCGGCGGGTCTCTTCGGAAATAGTCACCCGGCCATCGGCCCGGTCGTTCACTACATAGGAGACTGTCGCTCGTGAGACACCAGCTAACCGGGCCACATCAACTTGAGTAGGTCGTTTCATGGTTTGGAATCAAGGTAGGAAAATTTGGGCGCCTTAAAAGGCGGGTACACAGTGGGGGGCTGATTTACACGTGTAAAGTTACACGTGTAAATTGATTGAGGACATGATGATACCATACATCTTTTACGTGGTCAAGATGCTTTTTTCAGAGGGGTGCGTCCCAGATTTTTGTGAGGAATTAGGTTTGGTAGAATGGGGAGGTAAGGAT
>JAHEML010000325.1 GCA_024643705.1 Caldilineaceae bacterium
TCTGCTCTGCTGCCTTCAGGGCAACCCGCAGAATCTCTATTTCTTGTCTCAGTTGCTCGTTTTCTTTTTGCCAGTCCATTTTTCTATCTTACCACATCTACATACCTGTATAGTTACGATCTTTCTTTGTAGGGCTTATCAGTTCTCAAACGAAAAAGGGTGAGGAAGGTGTAAAATGAAAAGAGGTGGGGGGATGTAAGAAAGAAGGAGGGAGAAATGGAAGCAATGCCAGGGAGTATAATGGAACGTTTAGGGCAGGTCAGGGATCCGAGGAGACGAGAGGGGAAGCGATATCGCCTGCCGGGTCTGATAGGGATGTTGATAGTGGCGGCGATCAACGGGGAAAGGAGTTTGCGGGGGATGTGGCTATGGGGGAGAAGCCACTGGGGAGAGATTGTGGAGCCATTGGGATTGGCGGGGACAAAGGGGGCGCCAGCCTACGGTACAGTGTGGGGTTTGATGGCAGGCGTGGACTCGGAAGAATTGAGCGAGGCAGTCAGCGGCGAAGCACAAGAAGGAGAAGATGGATATACAATCGATGGGAAGAAGTTGCGGGGGAGCAAACGGGCTACAGAATTAGCCCTGCAAGTAGTAACCCTGGCAGGTGCGAAATACGGGGAGATTCTAGGACAAAAGGAAGTGGCAGAGGGCGATGAGGTGGAAGCAGCCATCGCCCTTCTAAAAGCAATGCCCTTGCAGAACAAAATCGTCAGTATGGATGCGGGTTTGCTCCAGCGGGAGGTGGTGAAGACCATCACCCAAAAAGGGGGGCCTATATCGGGTCGGTCAAAGGCAATCACGGGCAGGTTCACGATCTGATAGCAGAATGGGTCGCCCTCGACGACGTGGACAAACGGCCACCCGACGATATTCAAGTAGACAAAGCGAATGGCCGTTTGGAACGTCGGGAACTCTGGGTGGTCCCCGCTGGCGAAATGACCGCTTATCTGCAGGATGAATTTGGCTGGGAGCAAGTCCAACTGATGGGGCAGATTCGGCGCTATCGCCGACGACTTCATCTGGATCGCTGGGAATCGGTCAAAACCACCCTCTGGATTGCTGGAGGCGCAAATCTGCCTCTGCTTTCACCGGCCCAACTACAGGAGCATCTGCGCCAACATTGGACGATTGAAAACAGGGTCTTCTACGTCCGGGATGTCAGTCTTGATGAAGACCGTCTGCACGGTCGCAAAATCGGCTTTGCCCTTTCCGTTGTGCGCAATGTTTCGCTCAATCTGATTCGTCATTTAGGTTTCCGCTTTATTCCTGATGCCCGTCGTTCCCTTTCTGCTGACACCGATTTCGGCCTCTCCCACCTTTTCCGCCCACCTCCATTAGAGAACTGATAAGCCCTAATGGTCAAGGGTGCGGCTGTGTTGACAATATCAACACGGATGAATCGGATTGGCAGATTTACACAGACTGGGCCTGTGAAACCTGCGCCATCTATGAACGGTTTTCATCGGCATTGGTGCCATTTGACCTAACCTCTATTATCACAACTCGACGCGCCTGATACGCGATTTGATACAACCGCCTTTCTGGTTTTTCCACTCACACCAACCCCCGTGGTCGATACTGCAACGCCTCGGTCAGATGCGGCAGGGCAAGCTGTGCCTCCCCCGTCAAACCCGCAATTGTACGCGTTTCTATCACTGCTTGTTGAAGATGGCGCGCGATAGCTGATTTGGCGATCTTCGTTAGAACACAATCAGTTAGCGGATATTTTTTTAGGATCTCACCGAATTCGGTAGTACGATGGGATTATCTCACCGTACTACGCAAAATCCACAGTTCAAAAATGCATGTTTTGATTCACCAAACCCCCTGTCCTGGTTAGCCTCATCCTTTCGATCTGTTATCGCATTCATCAAACTATCATGTGATCGGAGATGCCCGCCTCATGACCGACACCCCAAATTTCCCTTTGGCCGATTTCAGCAATTTGGCGGCTACTTGGTGGCAAGCCTTGACGCTGGCTGAGCGCAATGAAGGCATCGCCGGTATGTCGGATCCCGAACTCGCCCAGCAGCGCATGCTCGCGTGGCGCAAACAGACTGCCTATCTGGATGATTCAACTTTTGCCGCACGCCTGGAAGCCGAGGGGCTTTCGGTGGAGCATCTCGTCGCACTCTTGGGAGAAAGCCCCGAAGCTCTGCATACACGCCAGACGGAGTCACCGCCCTGGCTGGTGGATCTGTTCGCCGCCTATGCTCGCACTGCTGGCGCAAAAAGTGCTGTACAACCCGGCGCGGGATTTTTGGTCGCGGTTCTGCCGCTGATCGACTGGGCCTGCGCACAACTCTCCAACCGGCTGGATGCACTTTTGCCACCTCGCCTATTTCATACACAAACCATAGAATCGTCTCTGCACGATGCACTGACCCAACAGTTGCCCCCTCTCATCGAACGCACGTTTGTGCTGGAACTGCATGTGGCCCGGATGCAGGAACTGCTGACCGGTGCAACGCCAGAAGAACGATTTGATTCTTTTCTCACCCGCCTGAGCGACCCGGCCATCTCCTTCGCGATTCTTGCCGAATACCCTGTCCTGGCCCGTCAATTGGTCACCAAAGCCAAGCAGACGACAACAGCGATTGCGGAGGTCGTCGAACGCTTGACCAGGGATTTTGCCGAGATTCAAAGGCTCTTTGCCCATGACCAGCCTTTGGGCATGCTGGATTCGGTGGAGATCGGGGCTGGGGATACCCATCGAGATGGACGTTCGGTCGCCATCCTTCGCTTTACTAATGGGGCAAAACTGGTCTACAAACCGCGCATTTTGGCCGTTGATCTTCACTTTCAGCATCTGCTCTCTTGGCTCAATGAACGTGGCGCCGAGCCGCCTCTCCGCACGCTCAATGTCCTCGACCGCACGGAATACGGATGGGTGGAGTTTGTGTCACCGGCTCTCTGCACAACAGCCGAGCAAGTCAAACGGTTTTATCAACGTCAGGGCAGTTATCTGGCGCTTCTCTATATCTTGCGCGCGGCGGACTTTCATTTCGAAAATCTGTTGGCTGTGGGCGAACACCCCGTATTGATCGATCTGGAAGCACTCTTTCACCCGGATGTCATGGCCTACGATCTGAATCATCCGGGACAATTGGCCCAGTCGGCGATGGATCAGTCAGTCCTTAGCATTGGCATGTTGCCGCAACGGATGCGTTTTCACGCCGACGCGGCAGTGGTGGACATCAGTGGGATCGGGGCAGAGGGCCGCCAGATGACTCCAGACAAATTGCCGGTGTGGCAAGGCGTAGGCACCGACGAGATGCGTCTCGTTCGTCAGCATGTGGAGTTTTCCAGCAGTGGCCACCGGCCTGAATTGGCGGGGCAGTCCATTGATGTCAGCGCGCACAGCGGGGCAGTGGCCCAGGGGTTCGAGCAACTGTACCGCCTTCTGCTGCGCGAACGGTCGGCTCTTTCTGCGCCCGATGGCCCACTGGCCCGATTTGCCGAAGCCGAAATCCGTGTGGTGGCGCGTCCCACCCGCACCTATGCGCTTCTCCTCCAGGAAAGTAGTCACCCCGACTTGCTGCGCAGCGCGCTCGATCGCGATCGGTTGTATAGCCGTCTGTGGCGCGATGTGGGCGAAGTTCCCCAGTTTGCCCGATTGCTCGCGTCAGAGCGGCGGGATATGCACAATGGCGATGTGCCGATCTTCCATGCCAAGCCCGCTCACCCTCACTTGTGGGACAGCCGTGGAGAGATGATCCCCGACTATTTGGCAGAGACTGGCTTGCAGCGTGTACACGACCAAATCCAGGCGATGAGCGAAGATGATTTGACGCGCCAGCTCTGGTATATTCACTCCTCGTTTGCCACGCTTTCGGGGACCAACCTGCACGCAGCCACACCCCAAAGAGAGTCAACCACCGGCAAGCTTTCCCTGGGATCAACCACACCAACGACAGACACCTGGCTGGCTACGGCCTGCGCCATTGGTGACCAGCTGATAGAGCAAGCCCATCGTCACGACGATAAAGCTATTTGGATCGGGCTTGGCTTGGACGAGCAAAACACGTGGTCGCTGTCGCCTCTCACGATGCACCTTTACGACGGACACGCTGGATTGGCGCTCTTTTTTGCCTATCTGGGGGATGCCTCAGGCGATCAACGTTACACCCGTATGGCCCAAGCTGCGCTGACAACGACGATTCTTCAAGCCGAATCGATGGCCGCCACCTTTCCCTATGTGGGCGGGTTTAGCGGTTGGGGTGGGCTGATCTACACCCTGGCCCATCTGGGCCAGCTATGGGAACGCCCCGATCTTTGGGCGCGCGCGGGGGGATGGGCAGACCGCGCCCTGTCTCATGTGGACGAGGATGACCGGCTCGATGTCATCGGCGGCGCCGCTGGCTGCATTGGCGGGGTGGATGCGCTCTATCGCTGTACAGGCGATCCCCGTTTTCTCACGTTGATGGCCCGCTGCGCCGAACATCTCGTTGCAATGGCGCAACCTGTGGCCGATGGTATAGGCTGGGTGGTTCCCCATATGGGTGGGTTGCCTCTGGCTGGGTTTTCCCATGGAGCTTCCGGTTTTGCCTGGGCATTACTCCTGGCCGCCGAGCAGTGTAACAATCCATCCTATCGGATTGCTGCCCAGTCCGCCCTGGTTTACGAGCGCACGCTCTTTGACGCCAAAGCGGGAAACTGGCGGGATTTGCGCAGCGAAGATGGCAATGTGGTTAGGCTCGATGATGCACCGGCGCTCATGTATGCCTGGTGCCATGGCGCGCCCGGCATCGGGCTGGCACGTCTCTCTATGCTCACCCGGCTGGACGATCCGCTCTTGCGGAGTGAAATTGACGTAGCACTGGCTTCGACAGCCACAAAAGGCATGAACGGTGGACACAGTCTGTGTCATGGAGATTGGGGGAATATCGATCTCTTTATCAGTGCAGGTGAAGTTTTGGCAGATTCCGCCTATCTGGCCCAAGCGCGCGCGCTGGCTACTCGCGTGCTTGCACAGCAGGCACATACCGGCTGGGTTTGTGGTGTGCCGGGGGGTATCGAAACGCCTGGTCTGATGGTCGGGCTGGCTGGTATTGGCTACGAAATGCTGCGATTGGCCGATCCATCGCGAATTCCATCCATCCTGTTGATGGAGGCACCACGGCGCAGCTAATGTGTAGCCGGTAATTCATTTTGTACAGACAAAAAGGCAGTTCGACTTGAAATAGTATTTGTTCAAGTCGAACTGCTTTTTTTTGCTCGGCCATCTTTTTTACTCCTCGTTTGCGCCCCTTCGTTTCCCTATATCCTTGTGTGCTGAAACACAGAGCGGCTGTGTGCCAGTCCGTCGCAGC